>CAYLPA010000224.1:0-4750 GCA_964385385.1 uncultured Saprospiraceae bacterium
AATACTTTCTAAAACTTTTATCCCATCTCCAACACCCGAAATATTAATAAAAGTCAGCGACAATTTATTATTATGTTCTCTCATTCTACAAAGTTTAGGATTTACTTTCAAAAAATTCAACACTAAGCTAAAATTTGTTGATTGAAAATATGGTGACTCCTGATTGCTGATAAAATATCCTATTAATTTATTTTGTTTAAGAACGATTTTCTCAAAACCTATTTCCTTGGCAATCCAGCGTAAGCGAATTGTATTAAATAACTCTTGTGTTTCTTTTGGTGGTGTTCCAAACCTATCAATAAGTTTTTCCTGAAAAGCAAACAATGCATCTTCGTTTTCAATATGGTCTAATTCTTTATAAAGACTAAGGCGTTCAGTAATATTAGAAATATAATAATCCGGTAAAAGAATTTCCAAATCAGTTTCTATAAGGCAATCTTTAACAAACTCTTTAGAAATTTCATCTTTAAAAACATCTTTAAATTCATTTTCTTTTAATTCCAGAATTGCTTCATCAATAATTTTATGATACATTTCAAATCCTACATCAGAGATAAAACCGCTTTGTTCCCCTCCAAGAATATTTCCTGCTCCCCTGATATCAAGGTCTCGCATAGCAATATTAAAACCGCTTCCAAGTTCCGAGAATTCTTCAATAGCTTTAAGTCTCTTTCTTGCATCAGGAGTAAGTACCGACAAAGGCGGAGCTAAAAGATAACAAAAAGCTTTTTTGTTTGTTCGCCCCACTCTTCCTCTCAACTGATGCAGGTCGCTTAAGCCATGATTCTGAGCATCGTTAATAATTATTGTATTAGCATTGGGAATATCTAATCCCGATTCAATAATTGTTGTTGCAACCAAAACATCATATTCGCCATCTATAAAACCTAACATGATTTTCTCAAGCTTTTCTCCTTTCAGTTGGCCATGACCAATTGCAACTCTTACATGCGGACAAATCCTCTGTATCATTTCAGCAACAACATAAATATTCTGAACTCTATTATGAAGGAAAAAAACCTGACCCAGTCTCGACACTTCATAATTTATTGCATCTTTGATAATTGCCTCGTTAAATGAATGCAACTCTGTTTGAATTGGATAACGATTTGGCGGTGCTGTATTGATTATTGAAAGGTCTCTTGCTCCCATCAAAGAAAATTGTAAAGTTCGTGGAATCGGAGTAGCAGAAAGAGTTAAAGTATCAACATTAATTTTAATTTTTTTAAGCTTCTCTTTCATGGCAACACCAAATTTTTGTTCTTCATCAATAATCAGCAAGCCCAAATCTTTGAACTTAACATCTTTACTGACCAATCTGTGTGTCCCGATTATTATATCAAGAGTGCCTGTCTCAAGTTTTTTTAATGTTTCTGTTTGTTTCTTAGCACTTTTAAAACGATTTATATAATCAATATTACAGGGAAAACCCTCTAATCTTTCCGAGAAAGTTCTGTAATGCTGCAAAGCCAAAATTGTTGTAGGCACCAAAATAGCAACTTGTTTTGAATCGGTAACAGCTTTAAAAGCAGCCCTGATAGCAATTTCGGTTTTTCCAAAACCCACATCCCCGCATATTAATCTATCCATAGGATTTTCAGCTTCAAGGTCTTTCTTAACATTGACAGTTGACTTCAATTGGTCGGGAGTGTCCTCATAAATAAACGAAGCTTCAAGTTCATGTTGGAGATAGGTGTCAGGAGAAAATTGAAATCCTTTTGATGATTTTCGCTCAGCATAAAGTTTTATCAGCTCTTTTGCAATATCCTTTATCTTATTTTTAGTCCTGGCTTTTAGATTTTTCCAGGCACTTGTTCCTAATTTATTAAGTTTTGGCGTTGAGCTTTCTTTACCAATATATTTGGAAATGCGGTGCAAAGAATGAATACTTATATAAAGAATGTCATTGTCTTTATAAATCAAACGAATGGCTTCTTGCAGTTTTCCGTTATTTTCAATTTTTTCAAGTCCATCAAATCTGCCGATTCCATAATCAATGTGAGTTACATAATCACCGGGAGTTAAATTATAAATCTCTTTCAGAGTGAAAGCTTCTTTGCTTTTAAAACTGTCTTTCAAACGAAATTTATAATAACGTTCAAAAATTTGATGGTCGGTGTAACACGCAATTTTAAGGTCATTATCAATAAAACCTTCATGCATTGCCACCATTAATGGAATAAAATTTATTGTTTCCGGATTATTATTTCTTGACTGTATATCTTCAAAAATTGCATAAATCCTCTCAATTTGTTTGGGATTGTCGCTTAGAAATAAATTCTTTATGTTAGCCGCAGAATTCTTATCAAAATTTTCTAAAAGCAGTTGAAAGTTTTTATTAAAAGATGGCTGAGGGCTAATATTAAATTTAAAAACCTCTGCATCGGTAAAAAAATATTTTCTTCCAAACTCAATTATTGAAAATTCAGGTATTGATTCTATAAAATCATCTTTTGTAATGAAAAGTTCTTTTGGAGAAAAATGTTCTGTTTCGGTATTTAGTTCTGTGTAGGCTTTTTCGGCTTTTTCATATTCAGAAACAATTTTGTCGGCAGTAAAAACAATATCTTCAAACCATAAAACCGAGCTGTTGGGAATGTATGAAAAAAATGATTCCCGTTTTTCGCGGAGCATTCTATTCTGAACATTGGGAATAATAGTAATATGTGCAAGCTTATCAATTGATAATTGAGAAACAGGGTCAAATGAACGTATTGATTCAACTTCTTCATCGAAAAATTCTATGCGATAGGGATTATCGTTTGAAAAAGAAAATACATCAATTATGCCACCACGCACAGCAAATTGACCGGGTTCAACAACAAAATCTGTTTGCTCAAAATCATATTCATATAAAACTTCAACAATAAAATCAAAAGAAACTTTTTCGCCTGTTTTTAATTTAAGAGTGTTGTCCTTTAAAAATTTCTTGGTAATAACTTTTTCAGAAAGAGCTTCAGGAAAAGTAACAATCATAGTGTTTCTCGCTTTTGAACCTAAACGCTTAAGCACCTCGGTTCTCAACAACTGATTAGTACTGTCAACTTTATCAATCTCATAAGCTCTTTTATAAGAAGTCGGGAAAAATAATACTTTCTTTTTGTAAAAAACTTTATCCTGCTCATCGAAAAGATTTTCAATATCATTATAAAAATATGCAGCAGTTTCTTTGTCAGAAAGTACCACAATCTGAATCAAGGAAGTTTCTTTAAATACAGAAGCAGCAAACAAACTAGATGCAGAACCCAAAACACCTTTCAATTGAATCCTGTTTTTTTCAATGTTCTTAAGATGATTCGAAATTGTTTGTGTTCTATTATCTTGCTGATAATATTGTAAAAGGTCTTCGATTTTCAAAATCCTGATTTTATTAAAAATGCAAAAATAAGAATGTTCAGATGATAATAAAAAATTAAAAAAAGGAAAAAGAAAAATCTTGAAATTTAATTTAACGTAAAGTAGCAATAAATAATATCGGAAAATCTGGATGAGCCATCAAAATCAATTTGTTTTAATCTGTAATAATTTATTTTTGGAGAAAATACAGGATTATTATCATAAGTTAGATACATAGTAATTTCATTTGAATTTCCTTGACCATCGACCTTCGAAATTGTTTCCCATTCCAATTTATCAACACTTTTTTGAACTTCATAAAAACTACAATTAACCTCTTTCAATGTTCCCCATTTTATTCTAATATTAGTCTGAGCCTTTTCAATTCGCATAGCTTTAAAATAAAGGCAACTTACTTTCAGATCTTTTTCATCAGAAGCATTAATATTAGTTTGACTTTTTAACATTAATCCGAAAATAATAATAATCGAAAATATTATGAAATATTTTTTCATTTGTTTTATTATTTTTACTTTCTTTGATTGAAATCCTTATTCAATCCTTAATTTAGCTCTAATATTTATCATCTATGAAATGCCTGTAATTTTATCATAGCTTCTAAAACATATTATAAAATAGGCTTTCCATGATTTATATTTCAACTTTCGCAAAGATACAATCACAGCATTCTAATGTCAAGAAAAATCTCGATATTGTTTGTGTTTCCCAATACAAGAAAATACTTTCCGAGAAATCAGAAAAAAGGAGATGAATATTTAGCTTGAAAAAATCGGATTAGATTATTTCCATTTCAGAATTTTATAAAAATCATAAATCTCAGGATTAGGCAAAAAGGCTTTAGCAGATTTATAATCTTCTTCTATCAAATATTGCAAACTGTTTTCATAAACAATTTTTGCTTTTTGAGAGTTAATATTAACGAGACGAGGTTTAACTTTACCATTTTCGTCTTCAACATCTTTCAGGTATAATGGAGATATATTTCCTATGTGGTCAGCAGTTACCATACATCCGGTAACCCCTTGTTCAAATAATAGTTTCACACCCATACCCAAAATATTACAATACATTAAATCATAGGCAATAGGTCGTGAACAACGTATTTCATAGCCTAATTCAACAGGTCGGCTTTTAATATTTAATTTTAATGTTTTTAGTTTTCTCGACAACAATAAATTAAAAATATGAGCTTTACTAACATTGCCAAGTTCGGGATGTCCATGGTCATCGTAAGTAAAATTAATTTCAGAAGATTTTATTTCTTCATCGTTCATAAAATGAAAAACACCTTCGCTAATAATTGCAACACCATACTCAATTCCTAAAATTTTTCTTTTAACAATGGAAGAAATAATAAGATTGGTAATTTTTTCAAAAGAGACCTCGGTTTTAT
>CAYLPA010000225.1:0-4733 GCA_964385385.1 uncultured Saprospiraceae bacterium
TGTCCACTTGAACATAACTACTCTAAAATAGCCTCCTTTTTGTCTATTATACCAATTTATTGGTCATTGGGGAACTTTTCATAATCCAAATTTTAAAGTGGTCGAATTTGACCACTTTAAACCCCTCGAATTCGAGGGAATAAAAAATTCAAAAACAATTTATTTCAATTTACTAACAATAAACCGATAGGGTAGAAGCGCATCTTCTTCGGCATAGTCAATTCCAATTCTTGTAGATGCTATAATATTCTTATCATCTATTTTCAATCCCCTGTCTTCAAGCCATATTTTATTGCCGGATAAATCCATTCCCGAATGGCTAAAATGAATTCCGAGTGCTTTGCTAAATTTTCCGGGTCCTGTTCCGAAATCGTTGGTAAGTTTAGTTTTTCCTGTTCTTTCCAACATGAAATCAATTCCATCGGTGGGTTTAAAGCTGCGAATAAGAATAGCATGTGGAATATCTTTTTTGTTTGTTACAATATTGAAAAGAGAATGCACTCCATAGCAAAGATAAACATAAGCCACGCCACCTTTTGAGAACATTGTTTCTGTACGTTTGGTTCTTTTTCCGCCGTAGGCATGGGATGCTTTGTCGCTTATGCCTTCATAGGCTTCGGTTTCGGTAATTATTCCGCCTGTTAATTTGTTGTCAAATTTTGTGAAAATATATTTTCCGAGAAGTTCTTTTGAAATTCCAACAACATCATCACGCAAATAAAATTCTTTATTGATTTTTGACATAATATATTTCAATGGTTTGCAAAACTAATCATTTCATTTCTTTGCACGAAAACTATGAGTTTGATAAGAAAGCGTCAAGAACAAGGCTTGTATCAAACTTAACAGATTGCTTCGGTCGTTCCTCCCTCGCAATGACGGAATCTACAAGCTTCGAGTTCCGAGTAATCATTTACAATGTTTATAAATTTCTGTTAAAACCTCCTTATCCCCCAACTCAAAAGCTTTTTGCCAATCGGAGCAGGCATTATCATACATTTTTAATTGAAATTCTAAAATTCCACGATTTTTATAAGCATTGGCATTATTGGGAGCAAGTTCAATAATTTTGTTGAAATCACTCATTGAGCCATCAAAATCTTTAATATAATATCTTGAATTTGCCCTGTTTAAATAAGCGTCAATAAATACCGAATCCAATTTAATTGCTTTATCAAAATCGGATACTGCTCCGTTAAAATCCTTTCTGTTTATTTTTTCAATGCCTCTGATATAATAAGCTTGGGGGAATTCGGGATGTTTTTCGATAACATCAGAAAATAGACTTATAGAATCTTTCCAGACTTTTGTTCGCTGATAGCATAAGATTGAAAGAAATACAATATAAATTGCCAGAACAATTCTCAAAATCGGTTTTAGTTTTTTTGAAAATTTGAATTTATTGTCAACAACATAAGTGTAGAACATCCCGATAATAAAAAATAAACCGATATAGGGAACATAAGTATTTCGTTCGGCGACAACGTCCATTCCGAGAGGTATGATTTTTAAAACAATAGAAATACTAATCAAGAAAAACAATGTTCCGAAAACTATTTCATGGCAAATTTTTTTTGATTTAAATATTAGAAAAACAATTATTAATATAATCAGTGGAGCGATATAATATTCTAAGGGAAGCATGCCGTTTATTTTAACAGGATAACAATGAATGGCAGAAAGATTAAGTGGAGCAAACAGTTTGAGCAAGTAGAAATTTATCCCATAGAAAATAATAAAAAAGCGGTCGAAAATAGAGAATCTATCAACTAATTCCAGCATTGCTCCCGAAGATTTTTGTGAAATAATTGCAAGTATGCCAAAGAATATTGATAAAGCAAAAAATGGAAGTTTCTCTAAGATTAGCACTCTTGTTAATTTTCTTTTGTAATAGAAATCAAAAAGTAATAATAATACAGGCAAAGTTACCGCTGCAGATTTTGAGAGTAAAGAAAAGACAAACAAAATTGCTGTAAAAATTA
Organism: uncultured Saprospiraceae bacterium; assembly: GCA_964385385.1. Taxonomy (GTDB): domain Bacteria; phylum Bacteroidota; class Bacteroidia; order Bacteroidales; family CAYLPA01; genus CAYLPA01. The sequence continues at coordinate 1,983 of CAYLPA010000225.1, forward strand.
AATACTTAAGTTTGTTTTTTTTCAGGTAGTAAACATAAGAAATTAGAGATGCAATATAGAAAAAAGCATACATGACATCTTTCCGCTCCGAAATCCAGGCAACGGATTCAACATGCAATGGATGAATTGCAAACAATAATGCTGTAATAAAAGCTGCTTCAATTCTACGGGATAAAGTAAATATCAGAAAAAATACAAGGACAATATTTAGCAAATGAAAAATCAGGTTAGTAGTGTGATACGCCCGTGGATTTAAACCAAAAAAATGATATTCTATTGCGTAGGATAATATTGATATTGGCTGATAATGTCCTACATAAAAAGAAGTGAAAATTGTATTTATATTTTGAGATGAAAGTTCTTTTATTGAATTATTTACTAAGACATAAGCGTTGTCGTCCCAGTTTGCAAGGAAGCTGTTATTTAATGAATTAAAAAAGACAATTAAAGTTATACTTAAAATAAAAGCAAGAGAAAGAAATATAATAATTTTCTTATTTTTTTCTATGAATTTAATTTTTTCGGTCATCTCTTTTTTTCTTTTGCTAATTCCAATCTAACAATTTAGCAATTTAACAATTTAATTTTTTCAATTATTCCAAATAATTTTATTATCAGTATAAGAGATTTTGTTTTTATCAAGTAACCACTGAATAACTTTAAGGATTTTATCTTTGTTCACATTTTTGATTTTATCAACAATTTCTTCAATTGAGTGTTCTTTTTCTAATAGAAAAGGTTTAATTTGATTTACAACAATATCAAATTCCAATTCGCTTAATTCTATTTTATTACGCTCTATGCAAACATCACATTTTCCGCATCGTTTCGATTCGGTTTCTCCAAAATAGGATAGAAGCAATTGGCTTCTGCATTTGTTTGTTGAAGTAGCATAATTTATTATGCTATTAATTTTTTTTAAGGCATTATTTTTTCGCTCGGTATAATTCTTTTTTGAAATAAAAAGGTCTTCAATATTAAGACGTTCTTTAGTAAAAATGATTTGTGGTAATTTCTTCTGAGGAATATAAGTAATCACTTTCATTTGATTCATATTTTGAAGACAGTTTTTGATAGCTTCTTTTGTAGTACTGGCTCTCGCAGCAATATCAGTTTCGCTGATTTTAACAAAATCACTAAAAACACCGCTATATGACCTCAGAATTATTTTTATTAATTTGTCGTATTTTCTATTACTTAATTGGAACCTGTATAATTCGTCCCTGTTCATCAAAAAATGTATTTTCGAAGAAGTATTAAAAGAATCGGTTAATAAGATATAAGCTTCTTTTTCAAGGAATTTTAAAGAATTATAAACAGTAAGATGATTGAAGTTATAATTATTGGAAAAATCAGAAATATCAAAATCAAAGCTAACTTCTTTGCCGCTGCCTACTGCTAATTGAAAGTAATTTCCAAGAGCTTGATAAACAGATTTTATAATTTTGATTTCAGGAAAAGTTATGTTGAGATTTTTCTTTATGTTAATGATATCAGAATCATCATACAACAATATAGCGTAAGCAATTTTTTCGTCTCTGCCTGCTCGCCCTGCTTCCTGAAAGTATGATTCTACATTATCGTTTAAATCAAGATGCACAACAAAACGAACATTGGGTTTATCAATTCCCATGCCGAAAGCATTGGTTGCTACGATGATGCGTTTTATTCCTTTCATCCATTCGTTTTGCTTAGTACTGCGAACATTTTGCTCCAGCCCTGCATGATAGAAATCTGATTTTATTCCATTTTTATTTAGAAATAATGAAATCTCTTTGGTCTTTTTTCTACTTCTGGCATAAATTATTCCACTGCCTTTAACACTGTTAACGATTCGTAATAAACGTCTGTGTTTATCTTCTTCTTTAAAAACTACATAAACAAGATTATCTCTTTTAAAACTCTGTTGAATAACATTCTCCGATTTGAAAAGTAATTTTTCTTGAATGTCTTTAACAACTTTTGGAGTGGCTGTGGCAGTAAGAGCAATGATTGGAGTATCAGGAATTAAATCCCGTATTTCAGCAATTTCTAAATATGGAGGACGAAAATCATAACCCCATTGTGAAATGCAATGAGATTCATCAACGGCTAACAGGTTTACATTCATCTTTTTTATTCGTTCTCTCATTAGTTCTGTAGCAAGCCTTTCGGGAGAAATATATAATAATTTATATTCGCCATAAACACAATTATCAAGAGCAATATCAATTTCACTCCTATGCATTCCTGAATAAATCGCAATTGCTTTGATGCCTTTTTTGTTTAGATTATCTACCTGATCTTTCATCAATGCTATCAAGGGCGAAATAACAATACAGATGCCTTCTTTTGCAAGAGCAGGAACTTGAAAACATATTGATTTTCCACCACCAGTTGGCAAAAGAGCAAGCGTATCTTTTCCATCCAAAACAGAATTTATGATTTCTTCCTGCATAGGACGAAATGTAGTAAAACCCCAATATTTTATGAGAATCTGCTGAATGGTCATGAAGAATACAATATTTTTTATTAAGCAATATTACAAATATAAATAAATTTATTTTAATTATACTTTTGGGAGGGAAAATTTAGTTAATATTGAATAGAATTCTTGCTTTTTTCTTTATAGATTAAAATTTTGTCAAATAGTATTGTTTAATAAAATAACATAAAAATAAATGAAATAATAATAATTAATTATTAATAGTATTAATTTTTTTTATATATTTACAAATTAGTTAGATAATTACAATAAAATACATAAAAATT
>CAYLPA010000226.1:0-4724 GCA_964385385.1 uncultured Saprospiraceae bacterium
ACTGGGATAGAACTATGTTTTCTTTAATTTATTAAAAACTTTCGGATGCTAGTGAGAATTTTTAAAGGCTCTACTTGACAATAATTCATCAAAAGAACATTTTTCATTATCACCTGGAATAACTACTTTAATCCCTGCATATTCTATAATTGTAATTGAACTATGATTATTAAAATTACTGTGAGCACAACTTATTGGAGAAAAAATTTTTATATTCATTTCCCCAAATTTATAATTAGTATTAAATATTGATTTATGTTTATTATTAAGATTGCAATATTTCCTAAATTTAGGTTTATCACTTTCTCTAACACCACTCATTACTTCACTATTAGTAAGTTGAACTGGTCGAATGAAATTACGAGGATTTAAAAGGTCAATATTTAAAATATCATCAATATGGTCTAAATGAGGATGTGTAATTATTAAACATTCAAGCTGTTCAACTTTCCAATTGGATTTTAGATGTCGAATTGGACTAAATTCCCGATTTGATTTTTTATGTGAACCTGTTCCTAAATCAACAATAATATACTTATCATTTGGACTTTTTATATATGTAGAATGTCCATGCTGAACATCCCAAAAAACCATTTCTACTTGTTTGTTCATTTTTATTCCTTTTCATTAAAATTCATATAATAAACTCGATAAACTTCTTTTGCATAATGTTTTCCAAATCTAATCATTCTGGAAATGGATAAAACAATTATAAATATTGGTATTAAAGAATATGAAAAATAACAAAAGAAGACGGTAACAAAAAATAGAATAATTGAAACTACAGAAAGTCCACGGAAAAGAGAATAGTATGAATTAAAAATTGTAGCTCTATCAGCTAAATCTTTTGAGTTTATTTTAGTAAACACAAGCATTCCATAATCTTTCCCCTTTTTCTTACCAAAATCGTCAAAAACTTTTTGCCTTATTTTTTCATGTTCAAATTCATCAAATAGTTTCATTTTGAAACGAGGTTTTACAGTTAACCATTTTGTTGGCATTCCCCCTACAATCACCCAAACAATTTTTTCAAATACATTTCCAATTCCTTGAAGCAAATGACCTAAACCATAAGAAATTAAGATAAAAATTAATGCTTCACCTAATTCACTAAATTCGAACAAATTAATATTATATTTGAATTGAAGTAACAAGTTTAGAAAAAACAAGAAAAAAATGCTTGGAACTAATATTCCTGCAAATTCATATATAGAAAAATCTTTTTTCATAATTTATTCTTTATTATTATTTTAGTTACCACTAACGTGAGTCTGTGCAATAACTAAATTGCAAGCCCTGAGAATTCCATATCTTAATTCTTTTCTAACCATCTACCCGAATACTCTCTACTTTATGTCTAGTTAATGCACAGTCTGACGTTCTTAATAAAATGCGTTTTAATGATTTTTATTTTTTGTTATGTGGTGTTATTTTTTAATTTTTATAGTTTTTTCTTTTTCAACATAAGGCTTTTCCCTAAATCGAATTACTAATTCATCATCATTCCAATTTGCTCTTGTAATTTTATTTGGTTCATTATTTTTAAAAGGTAATTCAACAATTTGATACTTCCGTTCTGTTTTTTCACTAGGAAATTTTGAAATAGCAAGTGGAAATTCTGGATCTATTTTGCCTTCAAATTCATATGAATTTAGGAGTAAATATTCACGTCTATAATCTATTGAATAAATTCTTCCGACTGAATAATAATAATTGCTATTTAACGAAAAGAACATTTTTGAAATCCCTCTATTAAAAAGGTTATCATCTCCAAAGATATTATCATCAAAATGACCAACTACAATAAAGTTATTCAAAAATTTAACATCATAACCAGCACTCCATTCCCGAGGTTGTAAATCATCCATTTCACGACAAGTTTGATAATAACTTGTAAATGAAAGAGAGTCTAGGCCCCAAACAACACTATCTTGAAAAAACCTAATAAACTTATAATGTCCATTAATTTTTGAAGAATAATCAAAAATGGGCATTTTATTAATTTTCCTTTGAAGTGATTGTTCAATCTTTACTTTATGGTTTTCATTCTTTCCTTTTATACCTTTTTCATCGAATTGACAACTTACTATTGTAAGAACGATTAAAGTAAAAAGTATTAATATCCTGAATTTCATTTTATAATTTCTTTTCTTTCGCTTTGTTTGATAATCCTATCTTTTATAAGTGTTGATTCAAATACCACATAACAATTGTATAACCGGAACTTCCGGTTATTTCCATTTTATAAGTCTTATAGCAAAATAGCTTTAAAAACTAAAATATCAATGCTTTATATAATGTTTCAACAAATATAATAATTTATATTTAATTGCAAGACATTTTTAATATATTTTTTAATTGGAAATTAATATTTGTTAAGCTTAAGAAGGCTATTGAGTATGGCACTAATTACAAACAAGCGCCAGCAGGGTCGTCATTCGGCAATATTCAAGCAAGCTTGACATTGCACTCATTCCTAACAAAATTCGACCGCTTCGCGAAAATAATCACCCTTCGACAAGCTCAGGGTAAAAATAAATCAAATAGTCAAATTCACCCCGTTGGATAGTCATATTTGTTTTTATAGAACAGTTATCATTATCATATCCTACGGGGTAAATCAAATAAATTAATCCCTTACGCAACGGACTGAAAACCCCAACTTCTTACTGACGCTGCCCCTGCCTACATCGCTGAGATAGTGGAGCATGCTACGGTACCATGCCGTAGCACTGTACTCCGTAGCACTCCACCAGTAACCGTAGTTTTCAATGTAGTAGAATGTGCCACTGGTGCCACGGCCGCCACCCGGAAGGGCTGTAAAGCCTGTTTCGTTGGTTGCTCCGGTGTTTGGGCTTGTCCAATGTGTAGTTCCAATTTCTTTTAACTTGCCTCCTGCAACATTTTCGCCTCCAAGATAGGTAGTTAAGGTTGACCATTCTACATCGGTGGGCACATGCCAGCCTGTGGGAGCTATATTATGAGCATCGGTTGCTGCATACCAATTATATAGTCTGCCATAAGTGGCAGAATTAGATGGAGTATTATCGTAATCGCTGTATGCACCTGTGGTTAAATTAATCCAAGCGGTATTGTCGGTTACATTTGGGATACTTGTTCCGTCACGATATTTTGTTGTTTTAAGGTTCTCTGCCATCCACCATTGAGTGCCTATTTTAACTGTTTTGTATGTGTTTCCCTCAATATCTTGAACTGTACCAGTGATAAGTGCTGGTGGGTCATCTTTTTTCTCATCCTTTTCATCCTTTTCATCATCTTTGTTACAACTATTTGTAATCATTAATAACACTCCCATTAAAATGAATGGAAAAATCCAAATGTTTCTTTTTTTTGTCATTTTAATTAAATTTAAAGGTTAATAATCAGTTATTATTATTTTTATTATTCTGTTTATACTCGTTGTCGCTGTCTCTTTTTTATTATGGTGGGTAACGTAGTATAAAACCCAATTCCGTTTATTTCCATAATACAAGTTTTAAAGCAAACCAGCTTTAAAAACATAGAATCAATGCTTTATATAATGTTTCAACAAATATAATAATTTATATTTAATTGCAAGACATTTTTAATATATTTTTAATTGGAAATTAATATTTTTAAAGCTTAAAAAGGCTATTGAGTATGGCACTAGTTACAAACAAGCACCCAGCAGAGATTTAGTTGAGCCTAATAGCTTATTTCTTCTTAACTAATGTCAAAATAGAAAATACAATTGTTCCTACGCATACTATCAAAATATAATAATCAATGCTATTCCAATCTACTAAATCTTTTTCGAAGAATCTCGTTATAATTAATGCGATTGCACCAATAAGTAACAGACTTGATTGATTTTTGTTTAATTGTTTTTTGTTCATTGATCTTTAAATGGATTATGTTTGCCAACGTTTAGCTAAACTGCGTTTTAATGTTTTTTAGGTAGTGTTATGCACTTGAACTGTTTGGTAATATACATTAAAATAATACTCTCTTTCTTTAGAGAAATCTATTTTGAAAATTATAAAAGCCCATCAAAATTGATGGGCTTTTACAATGCTATAAAGTCAAAAATAATATTACGTTAATTTGACATTTATTGCGTTCAATCCTTTTGGACTTTCCTCAACATCATAGCTTACTTTATCTCCTTCATCTATCTTATCGGTTAATCCGTTTTGATGGACAAATACATCTTTACCTCCGTCGTCAGGAGTGATAAATCCAAATCCTTTAGAATTGTTAAAAAATTTTACTGTTCCGTTACTCATAATTAAAAGTTTTATTAATAAAGTACAAAGATAGCATAATATCATCAAATTGTTCTATTTGGCTTATTTTTTTCATTCTTGTGCATAACGACTGATATAAAAAATAGTACGGATTTAATAACTTTTTCTGTATCAGTTTACACATAGTAAATTAATTTTTTGTGCAATATAGTAAATTAATTTCTACAAGAAATTAATTTGCGGTAAATCCAAGTAGGAATGAAGTTTCAAGCTAAACATAATTCGTATTTTTTTTATATTTTGTTAGCATTTCGTTGTTTATTCTTCAATCATATTTGTTTCATCATCACTCGTGCCTAATTCCTTCGCATTTAATGGACTTATTACACTTTCTCCTAATTTTTTCTCTAAATCTTTTCTTGCATTTCCAGCAACAGCACCACCTTTACGTGCAATCTTTTTATTTTCTCCAAGTGTCTTCGGTTTCTTTTTCTT
>CAYLPA010000227.1:0-4711 GCA_964385385.1 uncultured Saprospiraceae bacterium
GTAAATGTTTTTCTGGAAGAGTTTTTAAAAAGTCGGGATAAATAAATACTGCTTCAGGATTAGAAAAAGTTCCTATCTGGTTTTTGAGATTCTCAAAATCAATAGCTGTTTTTCCGCCTATAGCTGCATCAACCTGAGCTAATAATGTTGTAGGAATATTTATAAATTTTATTCCTCGTTTGAAAGTTGAAGCTGTAAAACCTCCTATATCGGTGATAACTCCACCACCAAGATTAATTATTACAGAATTACGATCAGCCAATGAATCACTTAAAGTTTGCCAAATTGAAAAGCAAGTTTTAATATTTTTGTTTTCTTCACCGCTAATAATTTCAATGATTTCAGCATTTTTTAATCTATCGAAATTTGATAATAATTTGGGAAGACAATTTTTTTTTGTGTTTTCGTCAACCAAAATGAATAATTTGTTGTCTGTTATTTGGATAGTATTTATAAAAGAATTCAATTCATTGAAGATGTTTTCTCCAACGAAAATTTTATAAGTATTTGATTCGATGTAAAATGATTTATTCATAATTTAAAACAAAATTATAAAATTAAAAAACATTTCATTTATATTAAAAATATTAAATTTGCACAAAAAATTAATGCACATGAAAAGAATCGTTACAATCTTTATTTTATTCTTCTTTTTTGGAATTATTATCAGTTCATGTAATAAAAAAACAGTTCCTCAATCATCCTGTGATAAAACAGCAGAAAAAAAGGAAACACCAATGAAAAACGAAAATGTTAGCTATGCAGGACCTTCTGTTTTAATTTATAAAACTAATGGAGATTATTATAGCAATGTCCCGGTTATATTGTCTGAAGACAAAACTAAAATAATGTCATTCCCCGATATAAAAGACGTTTATTACGATGGTGATTTAGCATATCCTCTTAAATTAATAAACGGTTATTTTTTGGATAGAAGAGGAATAGGGTCTAACGTAGCTTTTCTGGATTATACTTATGAAGAATATAGCAAACTTAAAGAAACTCCCTCAGCAAATGAATTAATGAAAAAAATATTAAATTCCGAGCCATTGATTGAGCTTTACGATTGCGGAAGTAAATATAAATACAAAAACTTAGTTGAAGAATTAAATGAAATAATTGAAAAAAACCAGCTTAATATTTTAAAAAAAATAATTTAACAATAACCTAAATATATAACATGAAACATAAAAATCGAATAATTTTTATAGGATTACTAATCTTTGCAAATTCATTATTTGCAGAAAATGTTCCTATTGAAAGAGCAAGACAAATTGCAAAAAATGCTTACTACGAAAAAGTAAGTGAATTTGTTGATATAAATTATGAAAATATAATTTTTTCGGATGAGATTTCTATTAGTTATAAATCTTTACCGATGTATTATGTTTTTAATCTAAACCAATCGAACGGATATATTATAATTTCTGCCGAAGACCATGTTGTTCCGGTTTTAGCATATTCTTACGAAGGCAGTTATAATTCTGATAATTTAGCTCCGGGATTTATTGAATGGATGGAAACTTACTCTAAACAAATTTATTATGTTATTCAACATAAAACTCCAAGTACAACAGAAATTGAAGAAGCCTGGGATTACTACTTAGCAAAGACAACTAACACAAATTTATCAAATTCAAAAAATGTAGGACCATTAGCTACAACAAGCTGGGATCAGGATGATTATTATAATACAGCGTGCCCTACATCAGCAGCAGGACCAGGAGGACATGTTTTAACAGGTTGTGTTGCTACATGCATGGCTCAACTTTTAAGATATCATAAATATCCTAAAGTTGGTTCTAGTTCAAGCAGTTATAATGCCGGCAGTTATGGTAATTTATCAGCTAATTATGGTTCAACAACTTATAAATATTCAAATATGCCCGAACAACTATCATCAGAAAATGCTGATGTTGCATTATTAATGTTTCACTGCGGGGTGTCTGTTGAAATGAATTATAGTCCTTATGGTTCAGGTGCTTCATCTTCTGATGCGGCGACTGCATTAATGACCTATTTCAATTATTCAACATCAACATTTTATGCAATGAAAAGCGACTATAGCGAATTAAAATGGAAGATTCTTATTCGTGCTGACATAATAAATAAAAGACCTCTTATGTACAGAGGAACAGGTTCAGGTGGACATAGTTTTCTTTGCGATGGCTTTCAATACCCCGACCATTTTCATTTTAACTGGGGATGGGGTGGTAGTGCCAACGGTTATTTCTATTTATCAAGTCTTAATCCTTCAGGAGGAAATTTCACCTACGACCAAGGTGCTATCTGTAATGCTATTCCTTCTTCATCTTCTAGCTCACCAGCCGGCATAGATGAATCTGAATTTTCTAAATCTATCAATTTATTCCCTAATCCAACAGATGGAATTTTTAATCTTGAAATTGATAATAATTCTTATGAAAATATTTCATTAACAATAATAGACCTTACCGGTAGAAACTTGAAAAAAATTGAATTAAACAAAACCAATAATTATTTTTCTGAAGAAATTAATGTTTCTGATTTAAAAGCAGGATACTATTTAATATCTATTGAAACTAAAGACAATATTGCAATTAAACGTTTTATTAAGAATTAAATTTAAAAAGACATGAAAAATCTAAATATAAAAATATTAGTAATTCTCTTTCTAAGCTTTATTATTGTTGGCAGTAGCTGCAATGATGAAGACAAAACAAAAGGGAATATTGTTGTAACCTGTGTTCCTCTTGACGGCGAAAATATTGATGTTAGTTCACTAACTGTTGAGCTACACAAAAATGCAGATTACGAAACAGTTTTTAAAACAGCAACTGCAAGTGGCAGTGCAACAACTTCATCTGTTACTTTCCCCGATGTTGACAATGGTTCGTATTATTTACTTGCATGGAAAGATTTAGATAATGACCAGGATTATTCATCAGGAGATTATTTTGGTTTTAGTGATATAAGAATTAAAGTTGACGGAGAAGAAGTTAGCTATACAATTGAAGTTTATGTTACCGATTAGAAAACTTTAAATAAAAACAATTTAATAGAGTTGCTGGTTTTTGTAGCTCTATTTTTTTTATAAATTAATACCAAAATATTCCTTGATAAGAATTTTATATTATTTTTGCCGAACAAAATAACCCTTAAAATTTAATAAAAATGAACACTAAATTATTTTTTTCAACACTATTGCTATTATTTACTCTATCATTATTTACAGCTTGCTCAAAAGACGATGAGGGAGATGGCCAAGAAGAACCTTTAGCAGACAGAGAACAGTCAATAAAAGATTATCAAGACAATTATCTTGGTTCGGCTTTGTCCAATCCAGATTGGACAGGTTCAACAAATGGTTGTATAGCAGGTTCTGTTAGCAGTGAATCTCATACTAAAGTAATTCAACGAATCAATTATTATAGAAAACTTGTTGGTTTACCTTCTAATATTACTCACAATGCTTCACAAAATAGTAAATGCCAAGAAGCAGCATTATATATGGCTAAAAACGAAACTTTAACTCACACTCCAAGTTCAAACAAACCCTGTTATACAGCAGGATGTTACGATGCTGCCAATCACGGAAATATTGCAATTAGCTGGGGAGGTTCTCCTGATGGCGCTAATCATTCTGTTAATGCTGTTTCAGGTTATATTGAAGACCCGGGTGCAGGAAACCTTGCAGTTGGACATCGTGCATGGCTTCTTCATCCTGAATTAAAAGCTATTGGTCATGGTTCTGTTTATATTCCTAATCCGAATAATTTAGCAACTAATTGCTTGATGTGGGGTGGTAATACTGGAAGCACTCCTTCAGATATGCCTGACTTTGTTGCTTATCCACCTGCAAATTTCATCCCTGCTCCTTTAGTTTTTCCAAGATGGTCATTTAGCGTTCCTAACGCCAACTTCAACAGTGCAACAATTACTATGAAAGATGAAAGCGGAGGAAACATAAGTTTGAATATTATTCATAGAGCTCCATCTAATGTTATTCCCGGCTCAAGAATTGTTTGGGAACCAAGCGGAATTAATACAACAAGTGATTCTGATGTAAAATATACTGTTACAATAAGTAATATTTCATCAGCTCCAAATGCCAGCTATACTTATGAAGTTACTGTACTTTCGGTAAAAAATATTTCAAAGAGGATTCAACCTCCATCAGTTGACTTTTATAGGGAAATAAAATAGAATAAAAAAAAAATTGAAAGTATAACCTGATTAATTCATGCGTTTATTTTTGTTCTAATCAAGGCGTCAAAGCCTGAAGCTGTATTCTCATACTGCAAAGGGTTTGCAACGAAGAGTAGGGCAAAAAGAAACGCATCTTTGTTGAATATAGAAAACCATTTTTTCAAAATACATTCTTATAATGTATTGATTTATATTTTAATAAAACAATTTTTAAACTTTCATGAATTAATTAGGTTAAAACTCTTGCTCTTAAGCAGGAGTTTTTTTTATCCGTGAAATGTTGCCATCAATAACTCTATGTCCTGATAAGGAAGACTATAATAATCACTGATATATTTATTTGTAACTGTGCCGTTATGCAAATAGACACCTTTTCTAACTCCGGGATTATTTTTTAGCATATTTTCAACACCTCCTTCTTCTCCAACTTTTAGAATAATTGTACTAAAATGATTACTTAATGCATAGGAAGCTGTATGCGGTACACGAGAGCCTATATTTGGAACACAATAATGAGTAACAC
>CAYLPA010000228.1:0-4703 GCA_964385385.1 uncultured Saprospiraceae bacterium
CATCTTTGCTTTTTTCTTCATCTCTATGATATTTCATGCAAATGAAAAAAACCATTCGAGTGTATCTTTCATACAATTCTCCAACATAAAATTTATCTCTTGAATTCTTATATTCCGAGATTAACTCAATATCACTTAATTCTTTTATGTTGGGAATTTTTGCCAATTAACTTCTATTAAATTCTTATCAAAAATAACATTTTATTGCAAAAAAGATACCTAATAGGATATTAGAGTGATAAAAGTGAAATTTTAAGTACTGAAATAAAAAAAGCCGGAAAAACTAGCTTTTTTATTGAGTATGCCCAAGCGGGTTAGAATCGAATTTTTTAGTTGAAAATTTGATTCTAATAGAAGAATTTCTTAAACGTAATCTCAAACTATAATAATACCAATTAAGTATTTATCAAACTCCAAGGGTTCTAATCCCTCATTCTCGCAAGGGAAAACACAAACAATGAAAATTCTAATAGATTAATGCAATTGGAATGTATTTTTGTAAATTGTATTTCAATTTAAATGCATAATTCGCTTTAGCGATTCTTCTCCACTTTAATAACTGGTTCATTATTTCCACCAAAACTTGAAATATTATAGTATAAGGTAAACATAAAATACCTACCTAGAGTATTCATATTCGTCTGCTCTATATAGCTAAGTGCAGAGTTTCTTGATAGTCCATTATCTTTATTTAAAACATCAACTATTGATGCTTCGGCTTTGAATTTTCTTTTTAGAAATGAATATTGTAAAGCAGCTTTCCAGAAAATAATATTTGCATCTTCTTTAAATACATCTCCAATATAATAAGTATTGTCAACGGAGGTAGTTAAAGTCCAATTTTTTATGAAAAGTTTGAAATCAATATAATAATTAGTGGAATAATAATTACGATTTAAGCTCTCAGAATTCTGATAAATAGTTTGATTAAATGAAGTTTTATTTCCAACTAATAAATCAAAATTATCCTTTTTACGATTTTCAATTGTAACACCAAATGTATTAGTATATCTGTTTGAATTATAGCTAACATCATTTTGTAAATAATTACCACTTGTTAGTGTGGAAGAAATATTCATTCCAATTTTAGTTTTGAGTTTTCGTATAGGAGTACTAAAATTACTTCTGAGGCTAAAGTAATAATTACTCTTGTCAGAATTAATTGGACTTGTAGTTCTTCGAAAAAGAGAGTCAGTTTTGAAAGATTCGACAATTTTATTTTCAGTTAATGTTGATCGAAAAGAAACAAACCAGGAAGTAAATGAAAACTGCGAATAAAACATATAATTCAGATTTGCATTATGAGTTTTCTCCGGCTTTAAATTAGGATTCCCAATGTAAAGGTTAAAAGGGTTTGAATTGTCAATGATTGGTTGTAATTGCTCTATTTCCGGCTCATTAATATTGGAAATATAATTGAAGTCAAAACGGCTCTTATTTGAAAAATCATGTTGAAATCCAACTATTGGAACAAAGTTCAGATATGATCTTTTAATAGGATTATTATTGGTTAAATCAATAGATGATAATTCTGAGTTTTCCAGAAATGCTGAGAAGTTTATTCGAGTTTTTTTACTTATCCTCTTTAGTTTGAAACCAGCTTGGTTTTTACTATATGTTTTTTCATATTTATTACTTAAGTCAAAATCAAAAATTTCATCATTGGTAGTTAAGTCTCTCTCAAAAATTCCTTTATCGGTTAAATATGAACTTTCCTGACGACTTATTTTAAATTCCAGAAATAGCTTTGATGAGAGTGGTTCATTATAAGTAAAATGTGCTTTATAGCCTTTATTATCTGATAATCTCTTTTGTCTTTGAAATGTTGAATCGTGACTAAACATCTGAATTGAATCAACATATAAGTTGTCGATAATGTTTAGTAATTTATTACGATTTTCTTCTTTTTTCCAAGCATTTGAACTAATAGAAATATATCTACCTTTTTTGTTCAGTTTTCTTCTATACTTTAAGCTTCCATCACCTGATAATCCATTTCCATCATTTGTGTCATTTGTTTTTGAAAATGCTCTAAGCTCACCTGTAGATTTATAATTGTAGCGGTCTGAAGAACCAGCGGTTTTAGCATCATTATATCCAAGATTTCCTTTAAATTCTAGCTGACTTTTTTTATTAAATGAGTGTTTCAATTTAATATTAGCTCTATGACTGTAATATTTACTTTCGTTATCTGAAAGTTCACTATAATCAAAATTGCTTTCATTATCTAAATACTCCCGAAAAGTGTTTGCTTTTGTTTCATTATCAACCAATGTGAAAAAGTAACTACTATAAAGCTCTGTTTTTTTGCTAAAATCTTTATTGAAATTCAATCCTACAGCATTAGTTGAATTAATTCCATTGTTTCCACCAAAATTCAATGGCATTCCACCATCCAGATTGAAATTCATTCCACCCCCTGAAAGAAGATTATTAAATCCACCAATAAATCTCAGATAATCTTCGAATGAAAATCCTTGTTCATTAATATTATTGCTCATTCCTAAAAGGCTTATCTGGCTTTTTGCTGTAAACTTATTTAGGTTTAATTTTGAGTTATATAATTCTTTATTCCCTATTCCTCCCTTAACATTACCAAAGATTCCATTTTTATGGTCATCTTTCAATTTTAAATTAATTGTTTTCAATCGATCTCCATCGTCAACCCCAGTGAATTCTGCTAAATCTGATTGTTTGTCATAAACTTGAACTTTATCAATTGCTTTTGCTGGAAGATTTTTTGTTGCAACTTTAGCATCATTTCCAAAGAATTCTTTACCATCAACCAAAATTTTAACTACATCTTCTCCTTGTGCTTTAACACTTCCATCTTTTTGTACTTCAATACCTGGTAATTTTTTTAATAGCTCTTCAACAGGTGCTTCAGCCTGTGTTTTAAAAGCTGCTGCATTATATTCAACCGTGTCTCCTTTAATTAAAATTGGTATTATTTCTGCTTTTACTTCAACTTCACTAAGAACTATATTTTTCTTCTTGAGAATGATTGGAGGTAGTTTGGTTGATTTACTTACAGTGTAATTTTTATAATATGTTTCAAATCCAACAAAACTAGCTTGCAAGATATAGTTGCCTTTCTTTACATTTAAAATTGAAAAAGCACCAGTTTTATCAGTAACCGAGAAAGAATTAATTGTTGAATCGCTTTGACTTAGCAGAACCACAGTGGCATAAGGCATTGCAGATTGCTCCTTATCTTTTACCAATCCTGTTAAAGTAAATTTACTTTGAGCAATACTGTTCGAATTAATTATAAGAAGTCCGATAATGCATAGAATAATCCAGCCAAGTTTTCTCATTTGTTTTTAATAAATTAAAGCTGATTTTGTTTATTGCTGAATTATTCGGTTTCCATTTTAATAATAACACCTTTCTTCCCACCATACATCTCTTCCATTTCTTTTTGTTTGTCTTTTTGAATCTTTTCATACTCATCCAAACTGACTTTTTTCCCTTTCGATGGTTTTTCTATCTCACCTTTTTCTAATTTTTTGCTTACTATTCGTTTTGCTATAATGGTAGTTCTTCCATTGTCGATATCAACTTTGAGAATTAGTCCGGGTAGTTGTCCATATTTTGATGGTCCTGCTGAAATAGGGATATTAGGTGTAAACCAAGCAATGACTTTAATCGAATCTTTAGTGTATTCAGCTTGATAACATGGATAGTCTAAAATGCTATCTTGCTGTCCTGTCATTTTCCAACTTATTTTATCATCTAAATATTTTATTAGAAATTTTTTGTCAAACATTTTCCGTTGTTCAACTATTTGCTTTGATGATAAATCCTTATAAAGTTTATTTTCTGGCATTTTCATTATCATTTTTATTTGAACATTCTCATCTCCATCAGAAATTGAAGTTTCATTTGATGAACTATCATTTGAGAAATTCTTGTATAATGTTTCTTTTTCAGAAAACAGTAACTCCATTTTTTGGGTATTGGATTTTGGCATTTTTGCAAGCATTTCTGCGAGTCCTGGAATAGCTTGCGCATCAGGAATGTTGTTCAAATCAATATTTGTTTCCATTTTAATGATTACATCATATATAATAACTCCTTGTTTTTGTGCTAACATAGATAATGGAAAACATAACATAATTAAATAGAAAGTAATTTTTTTCATAATTATAGCTTTTTTGATTTATAAAATTTAATAATTTTCAAAATTAGATAATTATTATCTTCATTCTGGTTAATGAAAAGTTAAAGTTATATAATAAATGTTAAAATTTTGATTTGGGAAATACTGAATTTCAATTTTATAATTTGAAGATGTCCGTCTAAAAATTGTGTCTGAATAAATAAAAAGAGCCTAGTAGCCCTAAGCGGAAAGGAAACGAACTTTTTAATAGAGAATTTTCATCCAATATTTTTTGCGTTTTTAGAAATTCATTCAGTTTTGATCCACATTCAATAGTTTTTAAATACTTTTCTTTTTTCAATGCTTCAGATTTATTTTCGAATTATTCAACATGAACTAAAACAAAAGGTTTTCTGTGTGCAGTAGATTTGTTGCCACCCGAATTATGTCTTAAAAGTCTTTTAGAAATATCGGAAGTATAGCCTTTGTAGAGCTTATTATCTTTTAAGGAATATAGAACATAGACATAATACATGATGTAAATTTACAAAAAATTTAATAAATAATTATTTATTAGATGTCAAATAATACTTTTAGGCAC
>CAYLPA010000229.1:0-4691 GCA_964385385.1 uncultured Saprospiraceae bacterium
TTTTCTTTTATTCTATGTTTTATTCGTTTTGAAAATAAAAATGAAAAAGGATTTTTATTAAAGCCAACAGTCTTTTTTGCTTTTGACAAAACAGTAATAAATCCTGTTGAAGCAAACCGTTGAACATTTATCAGGTAATCATATTTTTGTTCTCTGATAAAGTTTATGATGTCTAATAAATTCCTGTATTTTCTTTCGGCTTTATTCCAGATAATCAAATTATTGATAAAAGGATGAGCTTTGAATAATCCTTCATTTCCTTTTTTAAGCAGGAAATCAATTTTGTCATCAGGGAAATGTTTATGCAATTTTTCTATAATGGGAGTTGATAGAATTACATCTCCAATTGAAGCAGTTTGTATTATAAGGAATTTTTTCAAAACTATTTTTATCAATAAATTTTTTAAAATGAAATTTTATAATCTCTTAAAGCATCATTCAGGGAAGTTTTCAAATTTGTTGAAGTTTTTCTTTTTCCTATAATCAGCGCACAAGGTACTTGATATTCGCCTGAAGGAAATTTTTTTGCATAAGAACCCGGAATAACAACAGACCGTGAAGGAACGACTCCAGAATATTCAAAAGGAGATTCTTTTGTAACATCAATAATTTTAGTGGATTTTGTAATTACAACATTAGCTCCGAGAACAGCTTCTTTTTCAATTTTTACACCCTCAACAACAATACATCTTGAGCCTATAAAACAATTATCTTCAATGATAACAGGAGCTGCCTGAATAGGTTCAAGTACTCCGCCGATTCCAACCCCGCCGCTCAGATGAACATTTTTCCCGATTTGTGCACAAGAGCCAACAGTTGCCCATGTGTCAATCATTGTTCCGCTATCAACATAAGCGCCAATATTTATGTATGATGGCATCATAACAACACCTTTGGCAATGTAGGAACCATATCTTGCAATTGCATGAGGAACTACTCTTACGCCAAGTTTTTGATAATCCTTTTTTAAATCAATTTTATCATGAAATTCCAGTGGACCAATTTCAGTCTTTTTCATTTTTGAAATTTGGAAATACATGATAACTGCCTTTTTTACCCACTCATTTATTATCCAATTATTTTTTGCGTCATCATCATTAGTGGGTAGGGGATTTGCTACTCTGATTTCACCTTCATTAAGTAATTCAATAACTTCTTTGATTGAATTTTGAGTAATCTCATTATTTAATTGAGAGCGATTTTCCCAAGCTGATTCAATGATTTGTTGAAGATTGCTAATCATGTTTGAATGTTTTTTAATGATTTGAAATAAATTTTTTTAAAGCCATTTCAATAATTTTATTGTGGTCGAAAGCTAACTCAGGGATATTATTAATTGAAAACCATTTAGCATCGCGAGCATCATCATCACCTTTAATTTTGCAATTGTCAGAATCTGTAAATCCATAAAAAACAACAGATACTGTTCTTCCTCTCGGGTCTCTTCCAATAGCACTAAAAGTATGAAATTGTTTAAGTTCAATTTTGCTTAGACCGGTTTCTTCTTTTAATTCGCGAATGGCAGTATTTTCAATGGTTTCATCCATGTCAACAAAGCCACCCGGAAGAGCCCATTTACCTTCAAAAGGATATCTGCCCCGCTGAATTAATAGTATCTTAACCTCTTCTTTTTCTTTCAAAAACACAATAATATCAACTGTTAACGCAAGTCGAGGATATTTATAATGGTATGACATTACAATTGATTAATTATATTTAATCTGGAATAAATTATTTTGCGTATGAAACAGCTCTTGTTTCCCTAATTACAGTAATCTTAATTTGTCCGGGATATGTCATTTCTTCCTGTATTTTTCGTGAAAGGTCATAAGAGATTTGATTTGCTTCATCATCACTAATTTTTTCTGCTCCAACAATAACTCTTAATTCTCTTCCTGCCTGAATAGCATAAGTTTTGATAACTCCCGGATATGACATTGCAAGATCTTCGAGTTGTTTTAGGCGATTGATGTATGCTTCAACAACTTCACGTCTTGCACCCGGTCTTGCACCAGAGATGGCATCACAAATTTGTACAATCGGAGCGATAAGTGAATTCATTTCTATTTCATCGTGGTGTGAGCCAATAGCATTACAAATTTCAGGTTTTTCTTTAAATTTTTCTGCTAATTTCATTCCCAAAATTGCATGTGGTAAATCAGGTTCGTTATCAGGTACTTTTCCTATGTCGTGAAGTAATCCTGCTCTTTTAGCTAATTTCGGATTTAATCCCAACTCTGCTGCCATTGTTGCACATAAATTTGCTACCTCTTTTGAATGTTGTAAAAGATTTTGACTATATGATGAACGGTATTTCATTCTTCCAATCATACGAGTTAATTCGTGATGCATTCCATGAATACCAAGGTCAATAGTAGTTCTTTTTCCTATTTCAATAATTTCTTGTTCAATTTGTTTTTTTGTTTTATTAACAACCTCTTCAATTCTTGCAGGGTGGATTCTTCCATCTGTAACAAGTTTGTGCAAGGATAATCGGGCAATTTCTCTTCTGACCGGATCAAAGCCCGACAGGAGTATTGATTCAGGAGTGTCGTCAACAATGATTTCAATTCCTGTAGCAGCTTCTAAAGCTCTGATATTTCTTCCTTCTCTGCCAATTATTCTTCCTTTGATTTCATCACTTTCAATATTGAAAACCGACACAGAATTTTCAACAGCATGTTCAGAAGCAGTTCGTTGAATTGTTTCAATAACAATTTTTTTCGCTTCCATATTAGCTGTAATTTTTGCTTCCTCCACCACATCTTTTATATAAGTAAGAGAATCGGTTTTGGCATCCGACTTCAGAGTTTCTACAAGTTGAGCTTTGGCTTCGTCTCTCGATAAACTCGAAATAACTTCCAATTGTTCAACCTGTCTGTCATGAATTTTACTTAGGTCAACTTGTTTTTTGTTTAAAATTTCAAGTTGATTAGTAAGATTATCCCTGATAGAATTTATTTCTTTTTGTTTGCGATTTAAATCTTCAGTTCTTTGTGAAAATGAAGACTCTCTTTGTTTAAGACGGTTTTCACTAATCTGAATAGTATGATTTTTTTCAGATATTATTTTTTCGTGTTCCGATTTTAATTGCAAAAATTTTTCTTTAGCCTGAAGTATTTTATCTCTTTTTAATATTTCGGCTTGATTTTTTGCATCATTAATGATGTTCTGACTTTTACCTTCGATTGCTTTTTTGAAAAAAGTGTTAGTGATGAAAAATCCGATAAGCAATCCAATTACTCCGCAAATCACACCTATAAGTGTTGTTCCCATTTTATTTAGTTTTTAATGATTTTGAGCTAAATCAAAAAATAAAAAAAAACCCGCAAAATTCATTAGTTTTAAAATAAACTTTTTTTGACATTGATAGAGTTGCCAAGATTTTCAACCTTCCACTGTCCCGTACTATTGAGAACCCGGAAAACCGAGTTGAGGCCTGCTTTAGAATCTTATGAGCTTAACTCTAATATTATTTCTGTTAAGTTTATTAACTTGTTATGAATTTAATGCGGGTATGCCTTAAATTTGTATAGTGCTTATTTTCAAAGAACTTTTTTGTTTTTAAAGATTATCAGATAAAATTTTATCAATTTCAGATAAATTATCTATCAATTTATTATCTATGGATGTTTCTTTGTTTTTTGTTGTTAAATAGCTTGTTGTGTTTTGTAATGCAATCATTGCTAAAAGGTCTTGTTTGTCTTTAAAAGCATAATTTTTTGCATAATTTTTTATTGTTTCTTCAATTGACTTAGAAGCTTTTCTAACTATTTCTTCTTCATCTTTTTCTATTGTCAACCGATATTTTCTATCAGCTATTGTTATAGTTATTGAGAATTCACCCATTATTAATTTCGTTAATCTTTTATTTATTCAAAAGCGCTACACATTTATCAATCTCCCGCACAATCTCATTAATTTTTAATTTTGAATCTTTTTTTAAATTTGATGATTTAGCAATTATGTTTAATTTGTTTTTGTCTTTTATATTGTTAATTGTTGTTTTTTGTTCGTCTATAATATTTTCTAATTTGATTTTATCTTTTGATAATTGAGAATTTTTAGCTTCAATACTGTTTTTTTTTTCTATTAATTTCAGGGCATTTGTCTTTAGTCCAGAAATTAAGTCATAAATATTTTCCATTTGAGCTAAATGCTATTTATTCAATTTTCAATAATACAAAGGTATGTATTTAATAATTATATTCAATTTTTTTTATTTTATTTTTTGAAAAAATAAAATTTTTTACGTTTAAGTACTAGCTTAATCGCTAAGTTTAAATTTAATCGGCATATTAAACTGTACTCTCACCGGTTTCCCCTTTTGAGTTCCGGGAATCCAATTTGGCATAAGTCCAACTACACGGACAGCTTCTTCGTCGCAGCCACCACCAATGCCTCTCAAAACCCTAATGTCAGAAATTGAGCCATCTATTCCAACAACAAAGCTAATATAAACTGTTCCATGAATATTATTCTTTCTTGCTGAACCGGGATATATTATATTATTTACAAGAAACTCAATTCTTGCTTCATCGCCTCCGGGATAAGATGGTGGATTTTCAACAACAGCAAAAACATCATTTGTGGTGATAACATCAACGGGATTTTTAATAAATAGGACAGAGTCTTTTTTTTCCTGAGCATTAGTGATATTTATTTGAGCAAATATCATTAATGAAAATAAT
>CAYLPA010000230.1:0-4689 GCA_964385385.1 uncultured Saprospiraceae bacterium
CAAAACGATATAAAATAATACCAGCTACTGTGACAATAAATCCCAGTCCCAGCAGCAGATTCACAATTTTAAGAATTTTTTGCATAAATAAAACCTCTCGTTGTATATATTAAAAGATAATCCGCTTTCTATAAAAAGCAATGAAGCTAATTTAAAGAAACCTGGCATCCACTTCTTTATTTAACAATATTACCTCATATTGCCTAGATAATAAAAAAATCACAGGTGATTTTTTTTTACAATTCATCTTAACCCTGAAAGGGTGTTACAACGGTGAAGCCTAATAGCCATGGGTGAAACACGTAGGACAAATGAACGCAAATATCTTCTACCCCTTCCTGCTTTCGGTTTTACCGAAAGCTGGAAAAATGCCATTGCATTATCGATCAATCTTTCTGAGAAAATGCAAATGGCAGCCTGGCTATACTGGCGCATTTATGAAACGAAATTTAAAAAAGAGGATTTCAGCATCAGGTTTGGACAAGATATGGACACTTTATTGGGAAAACATCTCAAGTTCTTAGCACGACTGGGATTCCTGAATGATGATGGTAAGCAGATAGTTCTATCAGACAGAGGCACGTACTGGCTACACGCCTTTGAAGATATTTTCTCTATAGACTACATCAGCACACTCTGGGGCACATCAAAGCAAAATCCCTGGCCTGAGAAAGTAGTTTTGTAAACAACTACGAAAGAGATACAAAAAAAGCTTGACTAAATAAAGGTAATTAATTGATTGTAAACAGGTAAATAAATTAAGAGTGATAAATTAGCAAAATTGATTAAAGTACTGAAGTAAATGTAAACAATGAAATTTCTTGGTCTATTTCGAATTTGATAATTAGATTTTGTAATTATTTTTAAAAGCAATGGCTGTGTTTTATTTAAGCATTGTTAAACTCTTTAATTAGAGTAATTCTCCGATTTGTTGCTAAAACAATGAATTTGTTATTTATCATTTTATAGTTGGTGTTAGTACAGAAATTAGCTATATAGCTGTAAATTAGCTGTAGTGAAACCAGGTTATTATTAAAAGATTTTGACAGGAATCAGCAATCTATAACAATTTGGACTATATGTGTTTCCTAAATATTTATTATAGGCATTTAATGATAATTACCCAACGGTAAATTTTTTATTAATATCAGGAGAGTCAAAATGAGTATCAAAAGTGAATTATCTCAGTTGCGAAGCAGGTATCCCGTATTAACAACAATAGTTGTAATAATAATCTGTTTATGTTTATTAGGAGCTTTTTATGAATTTAGTAAAATAATAGGGAGAGATATTTATCTTCTAATTCATTAACAAGTTTCTCATTTTCTCAAAGGGGTAGCACAATGTTTTTAAAAAAAAATCCACCATCACTCCAAAACTACGTCCAAAATAGCAGCTATCCATTACGATCAGGCATTTTCCACTTAAGTGTTGAGGAAGATCGATTGTAAATGTATCGAGTTTACAACGGACGGTTTTAGTGGAAATGCTATATTTCTCACTAAGGCTTTTCAATGTTTGGTTACCATGCATATGTTCATCAGATAGACGTTTTATCAATTCTTTTTCTGATCGTTTATGGTTGATTAATGTTAAGTTGCAATCTTTACATTTATAACGTTGTCTGTGCTTACGCTTTCCATTTTTTTTGGTGTTAACAGAACCAATTTCCTCTATTAGACTAGGATTTTCATTTATACTCTTTCCTGTTTTCTAATCTCTCATGTAATCATGCTTAAAATTTTGAATATCGAGAGCGTTTATTATTCCAATTACTTAAAAAGGTTGCATAAACAATTTTATGTGAAGAAGTTTTATCACTTATTGGGGGGGTGAATTTATCCAATGTTTTAATTTCTTCAATTTTTATCTCCAAAGTTTTATGTAAATTTTCTTTTACGATATATTTTTTCAATCGTGGAGGCAAATTTTGATAAATTAAGGCAAAATCCGCACTATCAAGTTGAAATTCCTTAACTAAATATTCAATGAATATTTTTTCTTTAGGATGAAATTCATTGTCAGCAATTATTAGATTAAGTGATGTTTCCAGAATTATAAGCTTTTCGTCTCGAGTTGAAATATATTTTAATAGCTTAGCGATAGGGGTTGGATTTAAAAATTCTTTTTCAATTTCCTTTCTCTGCTTCTTTGTGAAATTAACATTTTGGAAAGCTTCTTCAAAAGCTTCTTTTTCAGCAGGTAATATTTTCCCATCCTGCCAGGCAGAACTGATTATCACCTTTAAAACATTTAACAGGTTAGGGATGTTCTCTGGTAAAACCATCTGATGTAAATTTTCAGCAATCACATTCCCATTCTTTATATCCATCAATTTGCCAGTTTTTCTTCCACTCTCATCCATTGTTACTGAAAATGAATGATTTCCATTTGAATAATATTCAAGAATTTTGTTTTCGATCATAAGTCCTCCTTACTCATTTTTCAATTTTTTTCTGAAATTTTAACTTTTCACTAAAATGACTATATGTTACATTGTTGTCAAGATTATTTAAACTCCTTTCAGGCATCCCCCTGAAATTAAAATATACTGAACAAAATTAGAGTAAAATAAATATATAACAAATAGCATAAATAACTTGCATAAAAGCATAGCTCCAAATAATATGACATCGTCTAAAATAAAATATATAAGGAGCTATGCCATGAACATAGTTAAAGAAAAAGAAGTTAAGAAAATTTTGCAAGGAAAATTATATAATCTGACTTATTATTTAGGTAACAATATGTCTAAACCTGTTACAACATTCATACGACAATCTATTGCGGGAATTATTAAATCGAAAAGTTGCATTTTAAGACAAATTGCCATTGAGTTAAAAGAAGATATTACTATCAAAAAAACTACAGAAAGACTAAGAAACCATCTGTCAAAACCGGAATTAACTACTCAACTTCGAAGCAGATTATTGAAAAAAGCAGCTCGAAAACTAAACAATGATTCCATTATCGTAATGGATGATAGTGACATAATAAAATCAAGTGCTACTGAGATGGAAGGGTTAACTTACACTAGAGATGGAAGCGGTGAGCACAAAAATGGATTAGGATACAAATTGATCAATGTTGCTGCCGTCAATTCCAGTGAAGAAACCGGGTGTGAAATAATTCCCATGATGTCTGAATTATATAGTGATGATATTGAGATAGATAGTTGCAAAAATATTCTCTTTGATCAAATCAATGAAATACAAATAGCTTCTGGCAACAAGGGAATATTTACCTGTGACCGTTATTATGATGATAAAAAGTTATTTAAAGAGTTATCTGATAATGATGCGGATTTTATTATCAGAGCTAAGAAAAACAGGAAACTTATATATCAGTGTAAACCTATAGGCTTTATTGATTTAGCAAAGACAGTAAATCTTGATGTAAGTGTGATATCCAATGATGGTACAGAATTAAAGGCAGGAGCAATTAGAGTAGAAATCCCTGTTGATCCGCATCCTCGCAAAAATCCAAACACAGTGAGCGTATGGCTGATTGTCGCAAGGTATGTTAATAAACCTAAGGAAAGAAATAGCCGAGAATTAGACAGTGCCGATAAAGGAGGTTTTTTCTATCTTTATGCAAGTATCAGGCATCTAAATGATGATAGAGATGCAATCATATTTAAAGGATTAAGTGGTTATAGATTACGCTGGAAAATTGAGGAGTTTCACAGGCATGTTAAGCAAGATTTTGGTTGGGAAAAGATGCAGTTGATGGACTACACAAGATTAAAAAACATGAATTTATTGTTATTGGCAGCGCTGTTTCTGGTTTATAGTATGTATGATCTGCGAATGACTTTGTTCAGAATATTTCCAGGACTCATGAGTGACCGGAAACGGGATATTAAGAGAATAGTTTTCATTTATTATCGTATTACCAAAGTAGCGAATTATTTATTAAGTAACTGGAAACTAATGGCTAGAAAAAAGTATAAGGGTCGTTATGCTGAATATTCACAATTGAGGATAAAATTCAGAT
The DNA here is from genome assembly GCA_964385385.1 of uncultured Saprospiraceae bacterium. Lineage (GTDB taxonomy): Bacteria > Bacteroidota > Bacteroidia > Bacteroidales > CAYLPA01 > CAYLPA01. The sequence goes on from CAYLPA010000230.1 coordinate 3,997, forward strand.
GAAAAACGGGGGGATGCCAGTATTTAAACTCCTTTTGTGCTTCAGATTTTCACAAAGAGTCGTAAGGCTCTGAGTACAGAGAAGTTAAAAATTGATCAGTGACTATTTTTGATATCTATTAAAAGTTTCTGCCTTTCTAAGTCATCGAGTTAAGCTACTGCAATACAACCCATTGTTATATTAAGATAAAACATAGTGGCATTCGTCTCACTTTGGGGATATTTACTGAATATTTCAATATTCAGATAGTTTATTTTATTTACTAATTCGTATCTATCTATGATAAATGAAAGCCTATGTGTATTTTCTTTCTAACAAAAATATTAAAATACGCAAAGGAGATAAAAACTTACTAATAGGTTACTTGAACAAATGAATACAAAAAAAAACTGCAATCGGCTTTCGTCATCCTTTTTATTAAGTGCACTAACAAGAATATGGAGACTGTTCAACCTAAGTGACTGATATTATTGAAGATTATTAATTATTTCAGTATAAAAATGCAAATAGTCATCAAATTTGTCTATTTTTATGAAATTGACAATTATCCCTGAAAGGGAGCAACAATAATATCCCAGGTTGTTGTATTTCAACTACCTGGGGTAAAACACACCAAATTTTACCATCCCACTCCCAAACACCGGCTACGCCGGTGTTTGGGAGTGGGAGTCTTTTTTTGTCTATCATCAACCT
>CAYLPA010000231.1:0-4683 GCA_964385385.1 uncultured Saprospiraceae bacterium
GGATAGAACTATGTTTTCTTTAATTTATTAAAAACTTTCGGATGCTAGTGATAAAATGTATTAGTTTGACCATTTGCATTAACAATTTCGTAATAGTTTACACCATCAATATTGCTTTGTATGTTATTAACTAATTCAATAAATTGTGTTTGAGAATATGTTTTAATTGTAAAAATTATAAATAAAAAGCATGCAATAATAATTGTTCTTTTCATTTTCTGTAAATTTTAATTTAATCAAAAGTACATAAAAAGTTCAAATTATCACAACTCTATTCTAATCAAAAATAATGTTTTAGTCCTGTTGGTTGTTTTCTACTAATAAATTAACTTTTTCGATACGCGATTCACTTGCTTGCAAAATAGTAAACACAAATTTTCGAATAAATATTTTTTCATTAATATTAGGAATGCTTTCATGGTAGTGGATAATTAATCCTGCGAGAGTTTCATAATCCGCTGATTCGGGTAAATTTAATTTGTACTTTTCGTTAAGATAATCAATTTCGTGTCTTCCTGAAAACACAAATTCATTATCATTAATTTCCTTTTCTACAAGGTCTTCAACATCAAATTCATCTTCAATTTCACCAAAAATTTCTTCAATAACATCTTCCAAAGTTAGCATTCCTGAAGTTCCGCCAAACTCATCAACAACAACTGCAACACTTTTATGTTTCTGAATTAATATAGTCATCAGGTTGCTTGCAAGCATAGTTTCCGGCACTATAAGTATTGGTTTTAATATTGATTTAATATTTGTAGGATTTTTTAGCATGTCAAACAAATGGGCGTAACCAATAATATTATCAATTGAATCTTTATAAATTAAAATTTTCGAGTGTTTTGTTTCAATAAATCTCTTTTTTAAATCTTCTATAGAATCATTTTCTTTTAAAGCATGAATTTCATTACGAGGAATCAAACATTCTCTAAGTTTAACAACGCGAAAATCTATAGCATTCTGAAGCATTTGAATTTCCGGCTCAATATCGTCTTGTTCTTCATTTATTGGTGTGATTTCTTTAAGATAATTTTCAAAGTCAATTGGTGAGAAAACATATTTTTCATGCGAAAATTTAATTCTTAATATCCTTTTTAAGAAAAATTCTGAGAACCCAATAAGCAAATAAATAAAAGGGTAAAAAATATAATACAATACAATCAGAGGCATTATAAAGAAAACAAGAATTTTATTAGGATTTATTCTGAATAAAACTTTAGGGAAAAATTCTGCTGTAATTAGAATCACCAATGTTGCCAAAATAGTTTGAATGATAAGCACAAAAAATTCTGAAGAAAAGTTACCTAAAATACTAATAATAGGTGGTTCTAATACCTTTGCCATTGCAATTCCATAAATTACAAGTGCAATGTTATTTCCCAATAAAAGAGTTGCAATAAAATTTGATGGATGTTGAATATGCCGAGCCAGAATTTTTCCGGAAATCAATCCCTTTTTTTTATCCAGCTCAATTTGTAATTTGTTTGAGCTAACAAAAGCGATTTCCATGCCTGAAAAAAAAGCTGATAAAAGAATAGTTATAATTATAATAATCCAAAGTGTCATTTTCAAAAATTATTTAAAATTTAAAGAGCAAATTTATTCTGAATTATCTTTTCCATTTCCTGCATTTTCTTCATCTTCATTTATATAAAAACTGCCTGTAACTTTTGTTATAGTCCAATTATCAAAAGTTTCAGAAGATTCAAATCCTTCACCAAATATAACTTCATCTGCAGTAGTAATTTTCACAAACTTCTTAGAATAAATTAATTTTTTTGGTTGATTCCAAATAAGATGCTCGGTATTTAATTTTTCACCTTTACGATTTATAACCACAACATCATTTTTTGCTTCCATGATTTTAGTTTTATCGTAAGTGATAGCATATTTTGAAGAAAGATATGAATCTACGCTCATAATAGAATCATAAAAAAAGACTTTAACACCTTCGGGCATTTCCCTATATGGATTCTCACCTTCATATTCTTCTAATAATGGACTTTTTAATAACATTTTAACTTTTCCCGAATCGCTGTAAACAATTTCAATATCATTAGCAATATTAACAGGTAAGCTTTCAAATTCTGTGAGAGATTTTATTTTCTGTATGTCAGTTTCGCAGGCAAAAAGCATTGCTAAGCATATAATTATTGCAATGCTTTTCAGTATAAGAGAAATTTTATGAAAATGAGTTGTTATCACTTTCAATTATTATTATTATTAATTATTTCTTGCACAAAACTCCGTTTTTGGGGAGGAAAGTAAATATTATTTTCTTGCCCTAACAATAGTATTTTCGTTTATCCATCCAGCAACATTATAAGTATCACCTACTTTTAAATTGTAAAAAAAGATGGTTTCTGTATTTGGAAAATGCTTTGAGTAGGAGTTTATTAAACTATTTGCTTCTTTAATATTTTCCGGTGAATTACTAACTGATTTTGCTTTGGCAAATTTATCAACAGCAACCCAGTAAGTAACTTTTTTAGTAAGGTCATTGTCGCCAAAGGAATTTGCACTTAGAGCATAAGCATTACCAATCAAGATATAAAATTTCCCATCTTTTGGAGTTAATGCAAGACCTTTTAAAGCATTAGCTCTAACAGATGAATATTTGGATTGAGCAAGATTTACCTGTGCTAATTTATAATAAGCATTAGCTTTTAATACAGTATCTTCAAACAATCCTATTGATTCAGAAAAATATTTGGCAGCATCGTTAAAATCACCTCTTTGTGCATTTATTTTTCCTAACAAATATGCAGTTTCAGCAGAAGGCTCAATATTATTACGGTTTGTTAGAGCTTTGAAAAAGAGTTCTGAATCAGTGCAATCTTTTTTATCAAGAAGATTTGTAATTTTTTTAAGGAAGTCAATATTTTGAGACTCTTCTTCAAATTTAACTGTATAGATTCTAATAAGGTCTTTACAATTTAACCAAGGTGATGCAGCATTTTCAATATTATTTAAAACATCCTGATATTTTTTGTTTTTTTTGTTATTTTTAATATTATATTCTGCTGCACTACTAACTTTATCGTAAACATCAATCACAGTTGATGAATCTGCTTTCTTAGCTTCAACAAGATTAGTTGCAGAAATAAAATAAAAATATAATGCCGAAGGTTCAGAATAATTTCCTTGTAAATTGAACGATTCGGTGAAAATCTTATAAACTTCTTCAACTTCATTTTTTCTATACCTCATAAGGTCGGAAGCTTTTCTACCTAAAACATAACCTTTTCTCGAAAATGCTTCAATCCTTCTGTCATAAACCATCATCAAAGTATCAATTAACTTTTCTCTTATAGAAGGATTTTTTTCTTCTTTAATCAAATACTTCACAATATTAGCACCGTCGATATACATATTTTGACTTGCCAAAGGACAATTACAAAAAACCCATCTCCACGGACTAATCGAATTTATAAGATATTCTTTGTTTCTATCTTTTTTATAATTTTTATAATACTCTCTATAAAGAGAAAGATTCCTTACACATAATGCACTATCAGCTCCATATTTAGGTCCTGTTTTATCAATTTTCGAAATTTCCTTGTTCAATGTTGTGTCTGTTTGTGCAAAAGCAGAAGATTGAAATAATAAATACAAAAACATTGAAATAAAAAAAGTTATTACAATTCTATACATTATTAAGAAGACTTAGTTAATAAAAAATCATTTACTCATACTTTCTGATTTGGAACCATTTTTCTTTAATTGCTATTCCAATTATTATGTTTCCAAAGCTTTCTCTAATTAAACCGTTGTCTGTTGTTCCTCTTCTACCCAATTCAAATCCGGTATTCAAAGTTGCATTCCAACGTCTTAATGGAAAACCAAAACCAAAACTTATGCCATACTCATTAATCTGGTTATTATTTAACTGTAAATATGTGCTATTATATCTTAAACCAAAACGGTAATACATTTTTTTCCAATACTTTGACAAATTATTTGATGTTGGCGAAAATTCTGTTCCGACAGATATATTGTAACTATCCACCAATGAATCACTCACGCCAAAAGAAGAATATTTGGACCAATTTTGCCATGAACCTTCAACTCCTACTAACCATTTTCCTTGTTTATTAAATGTGATTCCGCCTTCAATAGAGGTTGGTAATTTAATATTTCCTTTTACACCAGAAACATTTTCAAGAGTATCAATCATAACACTGGTACTTGTTGTGCTTAAAAAAAATCGTTGAGTAAGCATGGATTTTTTTGCAGAAATATTTGAAGAATTGTTAAATACTAATCCTGTTTCTAAAGTAATATCATTTTTTAGTTTTTTATGATACTGTAGTCCGTAAGTAAAATACAAGTCACTAATATATTGAGACTCATTATTGTGAATATTATAATAATTTATTGAATCGGGAAATGAAACAACTCTTATTTTGTCGATAGTGCCAAATAAATATGATGCATTGATTCCTATAGAAAGATTTTTACCTATTTTAAAAGCATTGCCAAAATATAATTGATTAATACCTCCATTGCCTTCATATATATATTTAACATTTCCAATGTTCGTTAAAATTGTATCTTCCGAAACCTTATAACCCGCACTGCTAAAAGGTAATAATCCGAAACTACTTGCCCACCATCTGAAAACAGGAAAACCAAAAGCGAGATATGATAAGTTTGTATAACTTGATTGTTGATATGATT
>CAYLPA010000232.1:0-4669 GCA_964385385.1 uncultured Saprospiraceae bacterium
CTACTGCCCTCGATGAGGTCGTTGTTACTGCGCTCGGTATTTCACGAGAGAAAAAGTCTTTGGGTTATGCATCGCAAGGTGTTAAACAAGATGAAATTATGGCAACGAATGATTTCAACCCAATTTCATCTCTTTCTGGAAAAGTTGCTGGTCTTACAATTTCAGGACAAAACTTTTCAGGATCAAAAAATATTTTGATTAGGGGAGCAAGTTCTTTTAGTGGAAATAACCAGCCTCTTTTTGTTATTGATGGTATTCCTATTAGTAATGAAAACTTTAATGATTATGGCACTCAAATCGGTGGAGGTGGCTATGACTATGGTTCAATGACTAATGACCTAAACTCTAATGATATTAAAAGCATTGAAGTTTTAAAAGGTAGTGCTGCATCAGCACTTTATGGTAGTCGTGGTCAAAATGGTGTTATCATGATTACTACAAAATCAGGGGAAAAAGGGAGAAAAACATTTCAGGTAGAAGTAAGTTCTGGAATTAATTTCGAACAATTGTCTATGTTACCTGATCTACAAGATCGTTATGGTGGTGGTCATAGTTTTCTTGACGCAACAATTAATGGAGTTGACTATCAAACTGTTCAATTTGGTATGGATGAAAGCTGGGGTCCTAAATATGATGAAAACATTCAAGTTTTACATTGGTGGGGTGCTGCAGACTATTTTCAAGGAATTACTGATACTCCTGTAACAGGTCCTTGGGTTGCTCCTGAACATGATGTAGATTATTTCTATGAAACAGGTGTTGCATACCAAAACTCTATAAATATTATAAGTACTGCTGAAAATTCTGCTCTTCGTTTTGGTTATACAAATGTAGATATGACTGGTACTGTTCCTAATTCATCTCAACAGAAGAATACCCTTAATATGAATGGTTCTGTTTCATTATTTGATAACTTTATTGAAGTTAATACAGTAGTGAATTATATAAATACTAATACAAACGGTCGTCCACAATTTGGATATGGTGATAATTCTCAGTCTCAAAAATTCTTCCAGTGGGGACAACGTCAATTGGACTTTGAGAAATTAAGCAATTATATGAATCCAAATGGTACAATGAGAACTTGGAACCGTACATCTTTATCAGATGGTACACCTGCATATTCTGATAACCCATATTGGACAGCTTATAAAAATTATCAGGATGATGACAGAAACAGAGTTTTTGGTAAAACAAGTGTAAAAGCTAATATTACTGATTGTTTATCAGCAACCGGAACATTTTATTTAGATACTTATACTTTTAACCAAAGAGAAAGAGTATCTATAGGTTCTCAAGCAATGTCTGCATATAAACAATTTAATCGTCAGGCAACTGAAACTAACATTGAAGGAAAATTAAATTACAAAAAGACTATAAATGATTTTAGTATTCTTGCTATGATTGGTGGAAATGCTCGTAATGAAAATTATTCTCGTTTTGAAGGTGAAACAAATGGAGGATTGGTTGTTGATGGTTTATATAATTTAAATAACTCAGCTAATCAGCCATTATTAGACCAATTTATTAGAGAGAAAAAAGTAAATAGCTTTTTTAGTTCTGCTAGTGTTGGTTATAAAAGCATGTTGTATCTTGATGCTTCTTATCGTAAAGAATTTGATTCATCATTACCTGAAGACAATAACTCATATGGTTATTTCTCAGTTTCTGGTAGTGCTATTATATCAGAATTGATAGATTTTGATTGGTTAGATAACTTAAAATTGCGTGCTAACTACGGTGAAACAGGTAATGGTACTGACCCATATCAGGTATATAATACATGGTTATTTGGCGACCCATTTAATGGAAATCCTCAATTTACAAACTCTGTAAGATTAAGAAATCAAAACTTAAAACCAGAGTTAACTAAAGAAATTGAGTTTGGTTTAGAAGGTATTTTATTTAATAATCGTTTTGGGTTCGACTTCAGTGTTTATGACAGAAATACAGAAAATCAAATTGTTCCTGTTGAAGTTAGTGGAGCAGGTGGTTATACAGAAAGAATTATTAATGCTGGTAAGATTAACAATAAAGGTATTGAAGTGCTAGTGTTTGGTACTCCTTTAAAAACAAACGATTTTTCTTGGAATATATATGTTAACTTTGCTAAAAACAAAAATGAAGTTATGGATCTACCTGAAGGTTTAGATAAAATTCAGTTAGCAGGAGCTCCATTTGGTGGTGCATATATAAATTCTGTTCAAGGTGCTTCTTTTCAGGAATTATATGCTTATGATTATGTTTATGATGATGATGGAAACAAAGTAATTGATCAAGAAACTGGTTTTTATGCTTCAGGTGAGTTAACATCAATGGGATCTGTATTACCTGATTATACAGCTGGTATTAGAAATAACTTTAAATATAAAAACTTTGATTTTAGTGCATTGATTGATATATCACAGGGTGGTGTATATTATTCATTATCTCATATGTGGGGTATGTACTCAGGTATGTTAGAAGGTACTTGTACACCAACATCAGATGGAAATACTATTCGTGAAGATGGTCTTGTTCTTGAAGGTGTTGCTCCAGATGGAACTACAAATGCAGTGAATATTTCTGCATATAGTTATTCTAGGAGACATTATCATGCTTATGGTACACCTAGTGCAACTAGTGTGTTTGACGCTTCATATATTAAATTACGTGAAATACGCTTTGGTTATACACTTCCTAAGCTTATTGATTTAATACAGTCTATAAAAGTATCTGTATATGGAAGAAATTTAGCAGTATGGGGACTTGATAATAAAGGAGTTGATCCTGAAACTATTGTTGGGGGTTCTGGAAATATTCAGGGACTGGAAGGTGGTCTTATACCTGCAACACGTTCTTTCGGATTTAACGTTTTAATTAATTTTTAAATAACAAAAAACTAAAAAATATGAAAGCTTTAAAATATATAACATTTATTATAGTAGGATTTTTGCTATTTTCATGCGAAACTGAATATCTGGAGGATCCAAATCAACCAGAAATAGCACCTACTTACGGTATAATGAACCGTGTACAAAAAAGAGTAATGAATGATACCAGAGATGAATGGTTTTCCGGACGTCAGTCATTACTTTGGGTTCAGTATTGGAATCAAGTTAACTACACCGAAGAAGATCGTTTCCAATATCGTGAAACTGTAAATCTAAATTCTTGGAATCGTTTATATAAAAATGCTCAAGATTTAGTTGACATTATTGAACTTAATACTAATGAAAACACAAAAGATGATATGGCTAAATTTGGGCCTAATGTCAATCAGATTGCTGCTGCACGTATTATGTTAGTATATGTTTATCAGCGGGCTGTTGAACTATGGGGTGATGTACCTTATTGGTCTTATGCCGGTACTAATGCTACTTTCCAAGCTAATAAATTAAAATCCGATGGTATTGACAGACCTGTATATGCTTCTCAGGAAGACATTTATATTGATATGCTTAACGAACTTAATGAAGCTCAATCTTCAATTCTCGTTAACGAAAATATGATTGATGGTGATAATTTCTATGATGGTGATGCAGCACTTTGGAAAAAATTCGCTAATTCTCAACGTTTAAGAATAGCTAACAGAATTAAAGGTAAATATGCTGGAGCTGCTGCTCATATTACTGAAGCTGTTGCTGCTGGTGTTTTTGAATCAAATGCTGATAATGCCGGAGTAAAATACGAAGATAATGCAGTAAATGGTGCTCCAATGTTTCGTGCTTTTGTTGTTAGTGCTCGTAATGACTTTTCTCCTTCAGTAAGTTTTGTTGATTTACTTAAAGGTGATCGTGGAACTTTTGGTATGGTAGATCCTAGATTAGATATCTATGTTGCTGACAATGCAGAAGGCGAAAAAGTAGGTATTCCTTTAACAGGAAATAATGAGGAAGTTAATGCATTCGTTGATGAATCAATGCCTGGTGACGCTATTCTTGCAGCTAACTATACTGAATATTATATGGAATATTCAGAAGTTTGCTTTATTATGAGTGAAAATAATAATTGGGATCAAACTTGGTATGAGGCAGGTATTGAAGCTTCTATGCAAAAATGGGGAGTAGATCAAGCTGCTATTGACGCTTATATTGCTGCTGTTCCTGCTGCTAATGAAGAAAATGTAATGATGCAAAAATATATTGCTCTTTATATGCAACCTATGGAAGCTTGGAGTGAATATAGAAGAACAGGTTATCCTAATACTTTAGTAAAACCTCTTGTTCCTTATACTTATACTTATATTAAAGGTGGTGTTGAAACAACTGTTGATGCAACATTTAGCCCTATTGGAGGTTTAACAGATCTTCCAACACGTAATAAATATTTACTTAATGAAGGAAGTATTAATAACGAAAATGTTACTGCTGCTGGAGTAGCAATGGGTGGTGACAAACAAACAAGTAAATTATGGTGGCAACCATAATATTACCCAAATAAATTAAAAAAGGTGTCTTTATGACACCTTTTTTTTTGACTAATTTCAGAACTTATTATTAATCGGAACTACCTTTGTTAGTGATTATAGTTTTAATATTATTTTATTTTGAAATTAATAAAGTATCCAACTTAATATTACCAAGTTGTTTTTTGATCAATAATTTCAAACTATAAAATTCCTGCATATATATTGAATCAACCGGATTAGCCGGAGGTGATTTTACTTTTAATGGGTCAACAGCTTTTC
>CAYLPA010000233.1:0-4613 GCA_964385385.1 uncultured Saprospiraceae bacterium
TTTTCATCAACAACTGCATCAGGATTTGCTTCATTATAAATATCAATTACTTTCTGTTGTTTTTTCAGAGCAATTGATTCAAATTTATTTGCTTCATCTAACAAAGATTTTTTAGTTTCAACAAGCATGTTTCCTTTTGTAGTATTTCGATAATCGGTGGCTTTATCAAAATAATATTGAGCTTCCTGTTCATCACTTTTAGCAAGATTTATTTTAAAATTCTTGGGGTCTTCAGTTCTTATTTGCTCAATTTTAACTTTATTACCAAAAAATTCATTCTGATTTGAAATTCCAACAACATCAAAAGCCTCTAATTCTTTTTCATCAGCGATTCTTTCAAATTTCTCAGCTTCTTTTAAAACTGCTTGTTTTTCGCGATTATTATCAATGTTTTCAGCATTAGATTTAAGTTTTTCTGCTTGAGCATAATTTTCTTTTGCCTGGAATTTTAAATTTTCTACCAGAACTTCAGTATTGATTTCTTCATCTATAATTGTTAGTTGAGCATTTTCTGTAACTCTCAATAAATTTACCTGAGCTCTTGATTCGTTAGCTAAATTCTGAAGAGAATCCCCTAAATTCCTTAAACCAGTTATTCTTTTTTGATTTTCTAAAATATCATCCTGACTTGTAATATTTGGCAACTTGTTTTCGATAAGTTGAATTTCGGCGTTAACTAAATTTGCAGATTTTGTATAATACTGAGTTTTTGTATAGGCTTTGTCGATATCAGAAATTTCTTTAACAAGACTTGTTTCATTTGGGGTAACAACATTTTCCTTTGTTTCGCTTATTTGAGTTTGTTGTTCTTCTGCAGATTTTTCAGCGATTATTTCTGATTGTTCGTTTTGAGTAACATCTTCAAGTTTTTCTGTAATGTTTTGTTTATTTTCGATTTCAATATTTTCAGCAATTTGTTCTGGCTCTTGTTCTGCAATTGCTACTGCTTCGGTTCTGAAATCAGGAGTAAAAACATTTTCATTTTGATAATTGTATATTTGATTTTGGAGCTTTGTTTTGTCTATCGAAGAAACTTCATTTTCTGCTAATTCAGGACTATTTTCAATTTCTCTGACAATGTTTGTTGTGTATTGAATTTGTGTTTTCAGAGCAGTAGCTTCAATTTGCAATTTAGAACCTTTGTTTCGGTTTTCCATTGCTAATTGTTTTTTGTCATTAGCATCTGTTTCAAGTTTCACAGCTTGTGCAATAAGATTTTGTTTTTTTGATACTCTCTTAATTGTGCTTGCTTCTTCTCTAATTTTTTTAGCTTCGGTTTCAAGATTAAATGCTTCGTTTTCTAAATTCTGAGCTTTTGCAAAAACATCTGTAGCTTCTTTTTGTTTGCTCTCTGCTGTTTGATTATCAACAAGTGAAATTAAATCAGAAATATTATTTTCAGCTACCAATTCTGACTTTGCTTTCAATTCCTGAGTTTTAACATTTGCTTCGTCAAAAAGATTTTTTTCTATCAAGCTTACAATTTCTTCAACATTTTGATTAGCACTGTTTGCTAAATTTTGTTTTTCCTGAGTCTTTTCTTCAAGTTGCTTTGAGACATTAAAAGCAATCACAGCTTCTCTTGCGAGGATAATTGATTCTTCGTTAAGTTCTTTTGCTTTCTGAGTTTTAGTTTCTTTTTCGGCAACTGGAGTCTGCTCATTAATGCTTCCTATAAGTTTACCGGCTTCCTGATATTTTAATTCAGATAATTTTGATTTTTGATTTGTCAGAATTAGTGCATTTTTTGCTTGAACAGAAATTTCATTAGCAACATTTTTAAAAGATTCTGCATATTTTGTAGCATCAGCAATTAGTTTAATTTCTGTCTCGGTTTTTACTTTTTGCTCTGTGTCAATTTCAGTAGTTTGTTCTTTTTGAATATTTTCAGCTATTTCTTGTTCTTTGCTTTGCTCTTGCTGTGTTTGCTTTTCCAAATAATTATCAGTAAAAATCTCATCATTTTTGTAAGCTGTAATTTGTTCTTCTAATCTTGATTTATCAACAGCCGATGATTTTGTTTCCTCTTGTGGAGATAGTTCAGTTTTTTCAAGTTGAGCAAAGGTGGATGAAGTGAAATCTATTTCTTTTTGTAAAGCATTTGCCTGACTTGTCAATTGTTTTGCCTTTGCAAATTCTGCTACGGATTCACTCTTTTTAATATTAGCTTCATTTTCTTTTTGTGTTGCCTGAGTAATTAATTCTTCCTTCTTTTCAGGTTCTATTGTTTTATCAGCTTCAGCTTTAATTTGTTTGGCTTCTTCAAATAAAACTACTGATTCTGCTTCGATTTTTTTTGCATTTTCTAGACTTGAACTCGCTTTTGATTGTTTGTTTTCGGCAATAAGTTTTGTCTCTGCAGTAAACAAATCAACATAACTTTGAGTTTGTTTTTTGTTAGCAATTTGTTGATTAAACTCATCGAGCTTTTGATTTGCTTTTTCAAAATTATCGGAATTAACTAATTTTTCAATCTTCTGAACATCTTGCTTTGCCTCATTAAATTCGTTTGTTTTAAGTTGTATTTGAGTTTCGTATTTTTTTGAAATATCGTAATAAGCAACAGCTTCTCTTGCTAACTGAACAGATTCTTCTATTAATTTATCGGCATCATTAATTATTGCTTTCTTTTCACTTTCTGGAGTTTGTACATTAATTTCAGACATCAATTTTTCAGCTTCTTTCTTTTTTGAAACTGATAAACTATTTTTTTGATTTGCAATTACTAATGCTTTATCTGCTTGCTTTGTTAAATCGGCATTTTCTTCTTCTAATACTTTTATATATTGATTAGCTTCAGCAGTAATTTGTGTTTTAGTAACTTCTTCAACTAATTCTTTTTGATTTTCTTCCGGTTTTTGATTTTCTATTTCAGTTTCAATTTTCTCAGCAACAACCTCAGTTTCCTGAGCAACAACTTTAGTTTCCTGAGCAACAACTTCAGTTTCCGGAGCAACAACTTCAGTTTCCTGAGCTTTTTGCGATTCTTCATTTTCTGCAGCAACAACTTCTTTATTCATATCAGCTAAAACATTATCCAAATACTTTGAATTATCTTTCATACTGTCAGCTTCATTTCTTGTTTTTTCCCACAAAACTAAAGATGACTGAGATTCATCTTGTTTGTTTTTAGCTTCTTTTTCAAATTCTTCGGCTTGAGCAATATACTCTTTTTGTAGAGAAACATCATTTATTTTTCCGGCTTCAGCTCTGTACTGTTTAGCTTCATCTTTAAGTTCTGCAACATCTTGTTCAAGTTTTTTAGCATTTTTATAATATTCGCTGGCTTTAGTGTTTTTCTCAGCAATCAATTTATTATTATCATTAATAAACAATTGAGCAAAATCTTTGAGAGTGTCAGCATTTTCGACTTCTTTCAACAACTTATTCAAGAGAGCCATCGAAGTTTCAGGAGGATTTACCGAAACGGATTTTTGAATTTCGGCAGCATAATTAATTATTCTTTCAGCTTCTTTTTCCTTAACTACAATTTGTTTTCCAATATTATCAGCAATATTATATGCTATATCAGCTTCTTTAAAAAGTTGTGTTGCTTGGTTTTTCAATACATTAGCTTTATTTTCTGATTCCTTAGCTTGGTTATTTTTCTCACTTGCATCTTTTTGTCGCTGACTTGCAATAGAAGTAACAATATCTTTTTGGGTTTTAAGAACCTTTATTTTTTTCTTAACTTTATTGTGTTGCTCAAAAGCGGTTTCAATAATTTTTTCATCAGATAACACTCGAGCTTCTAATTCTTTATTTATTTTATTGTCAGCAATAATTTCGCTTTTATTCGTATCGAGTTTTTCTTTCTCTACTCTTTCTTTTTCTCTCTCTTTTTCCTTTTCAATTAAATCTTCGTTAAATTTTTCGGGAGTAATATTAACTTCTAATTCTGCCTTTTCTTTAATATATTTAACAGCTTTCAAATAATCTGCTTCTTTTCCTTCAACTTCAGATTTGTAAGCTAAAGCAAGGTTTTCGGTTTTTTCAGGTCTGTTTCCAATGCCAACTTTATAAACTGTTATTTGATCTTCTATACTGCTTCTTCCAGATGAAAAATACGCATATCCCTTCGTTGAGTCTGAAACAAATAAAATATCATCAAAAGGAGTATTAAAAGGGAAGTTGATGTTAACAGGAAGCGACCACATGAAACTTGCCGGATTAAAAGATGACATAAAAATATCGTATCCACCCATCGTATTATGCCCTTTTGAACAGAAAAACAAAGTTTTTCCATCTGGCATCATATAAGGATAATCTTCATCATAAGGAGTGTTAATAACTTCGTTCAATCTTTTGGGAGCTGTCCATTTTCCACCGGGGAGTTTACTTGCACGATAAATATCTTTTCCTGTTTCACCTTTTTTGCCATAGCTTGAGAAATAGATTACCTGATTGTTATTAGAGAAAAACACACAACTTTTATCATCCTTTTTCTTATCAAGTTTTGTTTTAATATAATCAGGCTTGCAAAGGAATTCTCCTTCTAATTCCCTGATTTTATATGAGCGGTAGAAATCGCTTTTTCTAACTTTAATTTTTTCGAGTACAAATAAATCAGAAATGTTGCCTAACAATTCAATCCCATTGTTACACATTTGAAT
>CAYLPA010000234.1:0-4598 GCA_964385385.1 uncultured Saprospiraceae bacterium
CATAGATAGGAAACACATGACCAATTAGTGCAGAAATACCTAAAGCCATTTGATAATTTATTAATTGTTCGTGCGATAATAACTCTGCACCTAAAAAATCTGAAATATGAATTGCGAACCAACCTTTAAACACATCAAAGAGTAAAACAGGAATTCCAGCCTTTGCTCCTAACACTCTTATAGTGTTTGTTGCACCGGCATTCCCACTTTCATGATTTCTTACATCAACTCCATAAAACAATTTTCCTATCCACACAGATGAAGGAATAGAGCCAATTAAATAAGCTAAAACGATTGCAATAATTATCTCAATTGTTGTTTGACTTAACATAAAATTTTTAGTAAAAAAAATGCAAATATAACATTTTTTGGACTTGAATAAATTAATTTCAATAAGTTAGGCCAAATTGATTTTACTTTTTATTATATTTTTTCAAAAATCTTTTTTTACTAACCAGAGTTGCAGGGATATATTGATAAGGTTTTTTACCTCCTTTTGTATCTAATTTTCTGTTGTCAGGTTTAGTTTCTCTGATTATTTTGTTAAACTCAATATCTTTTCCAAGAACCATCATTCTTCCTACTTTCTGGTAATTGAAATAATACCAGTCTGTTTCGGAAAACTCCAGATAAATAATAAAATTATTACCGGTTTTTGTTCTTTCAATTTCAATTTTACCATCAACATATTTATTGATTTGATTTTTACCTATGCTACCTATTCCAATTTTTCCGGTAGAAACATAAGTTTCTGTTTTGGAATTCCATTTCATCTGAACATCAGTAAAGAAAAATGTTCTTTTTAGTTCGCTTGGCATTTTTTTGAAGCCATTGTTTAATGCGATTTCGGAAATTAGTTTTTGAGCTTCTTCATCACCAACAATTTCACCTAATGCGAGATTATAGGTTTCTCTATTTATGCTAACAGCATCTAATTCATAATATTTCCCCAAATTATCAGTCATAATTTCCAATGCATCTTCAGAAAATAAAAAGTCAAAAGTTACGACTAAATCAAATTGTGTGAAATCATTTTTATTGAAGTGTTTAACATTTCCATAAGTTTCAACATTTACTTGCCCGAAATTATTTCCGATGTTGATTTTGCCTTCACCATAAGTAACACAACTGTTACGATTTAGACTCAGATAATTCCCCGGCAATGTTCTTTGTTTTAATTTGTCCGGATTTGAAATTCTGTATTCACTATTAATTTTATCATAAATCAAAATGCCGTCAGCAGAAATTATTTTACTATCTGTTTTTCTGCCACTTCTTGAAAGAAATGCAGAATAGACTTCCGTTGTATCGGTTGAAAACATTACCGAAGCAAATAAATCATTATTCATAATGTCTTTCGGTTCGGTAGAAACAGGAATTGCAATTTCCAGCGGATTTATTTCTGCATTGAATTTCATCCAGCTTCTTTCAATTGTATCACAGTTATGTTTTATTCTGCATCCACCATCGAATTTCAAAAACTCACGACTTGCAATAAGATTAACATCACCCATGAAATCAAAATCAGGACTTAGAGTAAAATCTGCAGATTCATTAATTTCGCCTGTTGCATAGGTTTGTGCAGTGGTATCAACTTCAATTTTACCAAAATAAATATTTTGAATTTCGCCAAGTTCATCTTTATAATTATAAACTCCTCGTCCGTTATATTTTTTCTTTCCTAAAATATTAACATTAGCATTGTAAATTTTATGATATTTTGTTGCGTTATTAGCGAGAATCTTAGCATCTTCAAGAGTCTCTATTTCTGCGTATTTCAAGATAGTAACTTTACCATCATTAGGAAAAATTGAAGCATCAGCAACTTTAATATATTGAACTTCGTAAGCGTATATCGTATTACTATTTCTATTGTATTTTGCTTTCTGAGCATAGAATGTCAGTGAATCTTGTTCAGGATGAATAGATGTAAATTTAGAACCTGAAAGTTCCATATCAGCAATCTTTTCTATAGACATATTTTCGTAATCAACCTTTGCATACTCTTTGCTTGATAACATCAACTCATCTTTGTCCATATACCATTCAAATTTGTCAATGAAGCAGATATATTGATTCACTGTAAATTCAACCTTTGAAGCACCTCCATTAGATTCAAATTCACCCATCCTCTTTTCAAAATCAATATGAGCTTTATAATTATATGTTAATAGTTCATATCCTGATAAAGAATCAGAACCAAGATTTATATCAGAAAATTGTGCTCTAAGTCTGAAATCCGATGTGTCAGCATCAATAGTGTGTTGTTTGAATTTAAATAGTTTAGATTCAATTTCCGCATCATTAATTTCCATATTTCCACCTCCTGTTAATATTGATGGTGTTAAGTCTAATTTTCCATGAAAATTTGCCTGAGCATTATACATAGTAATTGGTTTCAAGATTTTTTTTACAGTCATCAGGTCATTGTATGGAAACCATTTTTCGTAAACATCTTCAGCTTTAACAGAGGGATATTCAACATCTGCTATTTGTTCTTTTATTTCATAATATTGTAATTCGGCTAAAGTTGAATCAGGAAAGAAAAGAAAATCATCAGATTTTGATGTAGAAGTTAAATATTTAAGAGAACCATCACCTCTCAAGCCTTTATTACTAAGATTTATTTCATTAGAATATTTTCCTTTTCCTCCATAAATATCATATCCTGTTACAGGAGTAATATGAACAAAACCCAAAGAATAATCAGGCATAACTTTAAGAGGTTGGTCAATATCAGGGAATATATCTGAAGAAGCTAAATATCCTTTAAATTCAAGACCTTCAGTAGCGAAATTATCCAGACTATCAATTGTAAAAGGGTCCAAACGATAATAAAATCTATCTCTTGTATAAATTCCCTTTTGAATACATTTTTTATCATAATAAACAAAAGAGTTTTTCTTACTGTTAAAAATGGGATATTCGTGGAAAGGTTTAAGCCCTGACTTGTTTTTTGGATGGTCTAACAATACATTACCACTCATATCTTCAATAACAGTTTTCACTGTAACCAAATATGCATAACCGCCCGGAGTTCTTTCAAAGCTTTTAACTTTAAAGCTCATTGAATCGATAATAGGGAGTTCAATTTTGAATCTATCATAATCAAAATAACATTCTTTCCCGTAAAAATCAAAAAGCCCTGCATGAATTTTTCCATCGAAAGTAAAATCTCTATTCTTTTTCAAAACGAGTTCTTCATTTTTAGGATAAATAAAAACCAGTTGAGAATCGCTAAGAAAAACCTTGTCAACACCACTTAACTTAAGGTCGAAATTCAAAAGATTTAATGTAGCATTATTTTTTCCGGAAGTAACAGAATAAAATTGAATTACATCATAATCTGTTTTACCCATTTTTGAGTTAAGGTAGTTATATAATCTTTCTTTAATTATCACTCTTTCTTCATCAAGGTCATAAATCAAAAATCCCATGTTTGAAAGATTAAGAAGCATTTTTTTTACGCTTGCTTTTGGCAAACCCATATAATTTGAAAGTTCTTCAAGATATATATCCTTAGTTTTGTTTTTGTCTGAGAAATTCTTTATAACTTGCAAAGGATGAACTCTGTCGATTCCTTGTATTTTATCATATCTGTAGCGACTATAATAATTATTAGACTCAAAAGTTGCCTCGCTAACACTTCCAACTCCTTCAATCATTTTCAGGTCAATTTTTGGCTCATCCATTTTCCAATTCATTTCTTCAACATACATATCAATTTGATGATAAGAGTTAAAAAAAGGACTTCTTGCTAATCCTTCTCTGTCTCTGTATAAGGATAAAACTTTTTTATTATCCATATAAGTCATTTGTAATCCCGGATGATAAATTGAATCGTTTTCCCAGAAAACTGTTACAGATGATCTTTGAGACAAAATTCTGTCTTTTTTTATAATATAAGTTTTTGAGGCTGTTGAAACAAATTTCTTATTATCTTTTTTAAAGGTTAGTATTGCATCTTCGTCGTCGCTTCCAGTTCCAACTATTTTGGAGCCATAAAGCGAGAAACCACCGTTATAATCAATATCTTCAAATAATTCATTAATAGTTATGCGTTTATCATAAGAATTAAAACGGGGATATGTAGCTTTTTCAGGACTTGAATTTGCCAGGATTTTTTCGTTTATTCGACCAAACAAAGCATAATTAAAAAATCCTTTATGATAAAAACTAACCGAATCGGCAATATATTTAGAGTATTTTACTTTTAATTTATATTTACTTAATTGAGCGAAAACTTTATCTTCAGAAAAACCGGCTCTTAGCCAATTTACTTTACCGCCCTCTCCTATCCACGTATAATCTATTGGATAATAAACTCCTTTTGTGTTATAAATTATTGAACTATCATTTTTTGCGTAGCAAGTTAAATTAAGTGCAGGGAAAATAATTTTTATTTTCTTCCCCTCCAATTCAAAACTGTATTCAGCACTGCTTGACCGCCATTCAACAGTGTTTGATTTGTATAGAGTATTGCTTATAAATAATTTATCACAAATATCCAGGAAATTCAAAAACTTTGAGCTACTTGATTTAGTAATAAGATTTTTTAAGCTTTTATGCCAGTTAACAAAACTTTCTTCGGAATTATC
>CAYLPA010000235.1:0-1954 GCA_964385385.1 uncultured Saprospiraceae bacterium
TGGAAATTGAACGATTGCAGAAATTGGGTTTGGAAATAATAAACAAAGAAAAATTTGTTGAAATGAAAAATTGCAGGGTTCTAATCAGAGCTCATGGCGAACCTCCCGAAACTTATGAAATTGCCCGTAAAAATAATATTGAATTGATTGATACGAGTTGTCCTATAGTTTTGAATTTGCAAAAAATGATAAAAATTTCCGGTGTTGAGATGAAAGAAAAACAAGGGCAGGTGGTGATTTTTGGAAAAAAAGAACATGCCGAAGTCATTGGATTAAACGGACAAATAGGAAATAATGCAATAATTATTAATGATATTAACGAGCTTGATAAAATTGATTGTTCAAAACCTATAAGGATGTTTTCTCAGACAACCAAAAGTGTTGAAAAATATAAAGCTATAGCAAAAGAAATTGAAAACAGGGCAAAACAATACGAATCAGAAATTGATTTTATTGCCAAAGATACAATCTGCCGCAAGGTTTCAAATCGTGCTTTACAACTAAAGGAATTTGCTAAGAATAATGATGTAGTTGTATTTGTAAGTGGGAAAAACAGCTCTAACGGGAATTATTTGTTCAGCATTTGTAAATCAGTAAATGCTAAAAGTTATTTTGTTTCATCAGAAAAAGAACTTGAAAAAAATTGGTTTTCTGATGTTGAAAATGTTGGAGTTGGTGGGGCTACTTCAACGCCAATGTGGTTGATGGAAAAAGTCGCTAAAACTATTAGTGAATTTTAATTCTAACCAGCCAAATTTATTTGCGTGCAGGTAGAATTGGAATTTTGATTTATTTCATTAAATTTGTTAATCGAAAAATAATAAATAGGAATCAATAAAATACAAGGAGGTAATATGAAAAAAATATTTACAATTTTTGCAATAATGATGATGTTCTTTTTTTCCAATGCACAAATACCATCAATTCAATGGCAAAATACATTTGGTGGAGAAAGCGATGAAGAAGCAAAATCTATTATCCAAACAAAAGATGGTGGCTATATTGTTTGTGGCTATACAGATTCGGAAGGTGCAGGAAAAGCTGACATATGGCTTTTAAAATTAGATAAATCAGGAGAATTGGATTGGGATAATACCTATGGTGGAGCAAAAGATGATATAGGGAATTCTATAATTGCTACAAGAGACGGTGGTTTTGCTTTGGCTGGTTCTACAGAATCCTTTGGGAAAGGAAGTAGTGATTTTTGGGTGATTAAGACAGATTTTCAAGGCAAAGCATTGTGGAAAAAACCTTATGGTGGTCCCCAAGCTGAAGAAGCTTATGATATTATTCAGTGTCTTGATGGAGATTTTGTGGTCTGTGGATATACTAAGTCAAGAGGAGCAGGTAGCTCTGATTTATGGGTTATTAAAACAAATGGTGGCGATAAAGAAATTTGGCGAAAAAATTATGGTGGCGGAAGGAAAGATGACGCAAATAATATTATTCAAAAAAGTGATAGTTCTTTTATTCTTATAGGAAGTACAATGTCCTATGGTGCCGGAGGTAGCGATGCATGGTTTATGAAATTAGTTGATAAAGGAAGAGCAAAAGTTAAATTGAATTTTGGTGGAGTTGATTATGAATATGCTAATTCTATTACCGAAACCAAAGATGGAGGATATATCTTTTGCGGAGCTTCAATGTCTAATAGCAAAGGGCTGTTCGATGCATGGGTTGTTAAATTAAACAGCATGTTTGAAAAAGAATGGGAGAGTACTTACGGTGATTCAAAAGAAGACAAAGCCCGAGTAATAATAAATACTAAAGACGGTGGCTATGTTATTGCCGGAAATACACAATCTAAAGGCAATGGAAGTTATGATTGCTGGCTAATTAAGTTGAACAAAAATGGAAAATTTCTATGGGATAAAACCATAGGCGGAAAAAAAGATGACAGAGTTTATGATATGATAGAAACTCTTGATGGGGGAATTATTGTTTGTGGTTATAC
>CAYLPA010000235.1:2054-4596 GCA_964385385.1 uncultured Saprospiraceae bacterium
CTAAAGTGCTTGAGTTTTAAAAATGTTTTTATATAATATTTAATTTTTTATTTATGGAATTTTTAATTTTTGCAGTTGGTTTGATAATAGGCTTTTTTATTGCCTGGCTTTTCCTGAAAAATAAAGTTGAAAAAAGTACAAACAATATTAAACATGAGATTATTGAACTTGACAAAGAAAAGGAAGTGCTGAAAGCAAATGTTTTTCAGGCAGAGCAACAAATCAAAAGGTTTGAAGATATCATTGAAAATTACAGAAAAAAAACCGAAGACCTTAATACTCAAATTGCAACTCTTACGGTAGAGAAAAGAACTTCCGATGAAAAATTAACAGAATACAAAAAAGAAATTGAAAAAATTCAGGAAAAATTCCGTAATGAGTTTGAAAATCTGGCAAATAAAATTCTCGAAGAAAAGACAAAAAAATTCACCGACCAAAACAAAATAAATATTAGTGAAATTCTTAATCCTTTAAAGGAGAAAATTAAAAATTTTGAGGAAAAAGTTGAAAAAACTTATGAAAAAGAATTGCGAGATACCATAAGTTTAAAAGAAGAAGTTAAACAACTTTTTGAACTAAATCAGAGAATTAGCAAGGAAGCCAATAATTTGACTAATGCCCTCAAAGGTGATGTGAAAAAAATGGGTAATTGGGGTGAAGTAGTTTTGGAAAGAATTTTAGAACGTTCAGGTCTGATAAAAGGTCAGGAATACGATGTTCAGCATAATGTTAGAAATGAACAAGGCAGCCAGATGTATCTTGATGTGCTTGTTAAACTTCCCGACAATAAACATATTGTTATTGATTCAAAAGTGTCGCTTGTTGCCTATGAAAAACATGTTAATGCTGAGACTAAAGATGAAAAAGATAAATATTTAAAATTACATATTGACTCAATAAAAAGGCATGTTGATGGATTGAGCGAAAAGAACTATCAGAATGTAGCATCAATTGATTCGCCGGATTTTGTTTTGCTTTTTATTCCAATGGAATCATCGTTTAGTATTGCCATTCAATATGATTTGGAATTGTTTAATTATTCATGGGATAAAAAAATTGTAATTGTCAGCCCTTCGACTTTGCTTGCTACTTTAAAAACCGTTGAATCAATTTGGAAGCATGAAAAACAAACAAAAAATGCAATTGAAATTGCACGACAGGGTGGGAGCTTATATGATAAATTTGCTAGTTTTCTCGAAGACCTTGAGAAAATCGGAAAGCAGCTTAACACAGTTAATATGACTTATGAAGATGCTCATAAAAAACTTGTTTCAGGAAAAGGAAATTTGATAGGAAGGGTTGAAAATTTGAAAAAATTAGGTGCTAAAACTAAATTATCTAAATCCATAACCGATAAATATCTTTTTTCTAATGATGAAAATATTGAGACAGAATAGAAATGAAAAAAAATTATAAAATATTAATTATTGTTTTTTTTATTGGATTTTTTGCTTGTTCGCAATATAATAAGCTTGGCAATTTAAACTTTGCTAATATTTATGATGAGAAACCTAAAAATCTAAATCCTGAATATTCTGTTTTTCATTTGAATGATAGTATTTCAATTCTTTATTGCAAAATATATATGCCGGAATTACTTTATCTGAAACCCGAAAATAAAGATTCTTCGATAGCAAAATTTAAAATTAAATATGTGCTTTATAAATCTTATCAAAGTAAAGATATTCTTGATAGTAATTCGCTTTTTAAGATTGATGTTAAAAATTACGGATTAAAAAATAATTTGATAATTCCAATAAATTTTAATGCGAAAATGCCGGGAAATTATCTTCTGAAAACTACTTTTTTTGATTTGAATAAAAACAAATCCACAAGTTCATACCTGAATATTAATAAGGAAAATAGTTTTAGTAGTCAAAACTTTCAAATCATTGATGATAAAAACAAAATGCTTTTCAAGACTTATGTTTCCAGTTTGCAAAAAATAAGAATTAAAAGCAATAATTCCAATACAAAAAAACTCTATGTAAACTATTATTTTAGAGATTTTCCTATAGCAGACCCTCCTTATGTTTTATCTCGAAATTCTTCTTTTAATTATAAACCCGACAGCTCATTTACATTGAATCTTACAAACAATAAAACTGAATTATTTCAGCTCGATAAAAAAGGATTTTATTTTTTCCAAAGCGATACACTTCAAAAAAAAGGAATTAGTGTTTTTGTTTATTATGATGGTTTTCCAAAAATTTCCAATTCTTTTCAAATGCTTTATGCCTTACGCTATCTTGTTACAAAACGTGAATATGATAAAATGTTTATGTCAAAAAACACTAAAAGAGCTGTTGATGAATTTTGGATAGAAAATTCAGGAAACCCCGACCGTGCGAGAGTTATGATAAAAAAATATTATAACAGAGTGCAAAATGTAAACCATATGTTTTCATCTTACCTTGAGGGGTGGAAAACTGACAGAGGAATGATTTATATTGTTTATGGACATCCTAACGTTGTTTATAGAGGCACAAATTATGAGAACTGGATTTATGGAGAAGCCGGAAATATGCTTTCTGTGAATTTT
>CAYLPA010000236.1:0-1593 GCA_964385385.1 uncultured Saprospiraceae bacterium
GGATTTTATATTTTTGTAAAACCATAACCAATATTAAATAATGAAAAAATACCAATTATATCTACTTTCAATATTATCCGGAATATTATTTAGCATTTCCTGGCCCGAAAGAGGATTTCCGTTTTTAATATTTTTTGCTTTTATTCCTTTGCTTTTCATCGAAAATTATATCAGCAATAACAAAGATAAATTTACCAAATTCAGCATTTTCACATATTCAGCAATTGCTATTTTTATTTGGAATGTTCTTACATTATACTGGATAAAAAATGCTTCAATTTTTGGCGGTGCTATGGCGGTTCTCGTAAACACTCTGTTTATGTCATGTTTGATTACAATTTTTCATATATCAAAACGAAATATTCATGGTAAAAACCAAGGTTATTTAACTTTTATTTTTTTCTGGATTGCTTTTGAATATTTACATCTTAGGTGGGAAATAAACTGGCCCTGGCTAACTACAGGAAATGTTTTTGCTCTATATCCAAAATGGATTCAGTGGTATGAATTTACAGGAGTATTGGGAGGTTCTCTCTGGATTCTATCTGTTAACATATTAATTTTTAATCTTCTTAATAATTTTATATTAAAAAAAGGAAGAAAGAAAATTATTATTTCAGCAGTTTCATTTTTATTTTTCCTATTTGTTCCTTTAATTTTTTCATATAGCATATATAATAATTATGTTGAAGAAGAAAACCCATATACTGTTGTAGTTGTTCAACCAAATATTGACCCTTATAATGAAAAATATGGAGGTATGCCCTATGCTGTTCAGATAGAAAAATCTCTTCTTCTTGCTGAGCAAAAAACAGATGAAAATACCGATATCGTTGTGTTTCCGGAATCTGCAATTCAGGAAAACAACTTATGGGAAAGAGAAATTGAACATTCATTTAGCATTGACAGCCTGAGAAAATTTATAAACAAACATCCAAATATTGAAGTGGTGATGGGAGCATCAACTTATAAGAAAATTTTTAAAGGTGAAAATAAAACCTATGAAGCCAGACAATTCGGAAATACTGACCTTTGGTATTATGCTTACAATACTGCAATGTATTTTGACACAAGCTCCACAATTCAATTTTATCATAAATCAAAATTGGTTTTAGGAGTTGAAAGACTTCCTTTTCCAAAAACTTTTAGTTTTCTTGAAAATTTTGCATTAGATATGGGAGGAACAGTTGGCACTCTTGCAATCAACAAAGAAAGAACTCCTTTTGTTTCAAAAAAACACCCAATAAAAATTGGAACAACAATTTGTTACGAATCAATTTATGGAGAATTCTGTACAGGTTTTGTCAAAAAGGGAGCAAATATATTTTTTATTATTACTAATGATGGCTGGTGGGGTAATACTCCCGGATATAAACAACATTTTTCATTTGCTCCGCTTAGAGCAATAGAAACAAGAAGAAGCATAGCCCGTTCGGCTAATACCGGCACATCTGCTTTCATTAACCAAAAAGGTGATGTATTTCAGGCAACAAAATATTGGGAAGAAGATGTTATTAAACAAGATATTAATGCAAATTCAAAAATTACTTTCTATGTAAAATATGGTGATTATGTTGGAAGAATTGCTTTACT
>CAYLPA010000236.1:1693-4591 GCA_964385385.1 uncultured Saprospiraceae bacterium
ATAATTACAAATCCTTTAAAAACTTTTCACAGGTTTCTTTAATAGATTTACTCATCGGAATAAACTCAAAATCAAAATCCTTTTTAATTTTTTCGCTTGAATAACGAAATATTTGATTTGCAGCTCTTGCAGTTTTTTTTGTTATTGCCGGTGATGATGCCGTGATTAAACTTTTGATTTTTTCAAATCGCCAGGCAATTTCGCCCATAAATGGAGTTGCACGATATTTTGGATTTTTTTTATTCAAATATTTTGCAATTAAATTAAAAAGATCACGATAAGATAAATTCTCGGACGAAAGAAGATAACGTTCGTTATTTACTGAATTTCTCATCAGCAAAATCATGGCTTTTGAAACATCTCTTACATCAACATAGCCATTAATTCCATTTGAATAGAATTTTAATCCTCTCCACATTAAGGAAAAAAGTTCGGCACTTCCTTTTGACCAATCTCCCGGTCCTACAATAACCGATGGATTAACAATCACAGCATTTAAACCTTCGGCAATGCCTCTCCAAACTTCGCGTTCTGCAGCGTATTTACTAACAGAATATGCTGAATTTTGTTTTGATGTTTTGCAAAAATTTGATTCATCAATAGCCATATTTTTGTCAACACTTCCTAATGAAGCAATCGAACTAACAAAACAAAATTTTCTGATATTATTTTTCAGGGCAGTATTAACAATATTAGTAGTACCGTCAATATTTATGCTTAAAATATTCTTTTTTTCTTTTGGATTGAATGAAACAACAGCAGCACAATGATAAACATCCTCAACATTTTTCATCGCTTCTTCAAGCGAAAAAACATCTAAAACATCTCCATCCACCCATTCAATTTTTGATAATAAATTTTCACTCTCGTCAGAATAATAAGAGAAAATTTTTCTTGTAAGCTCAATATTACTGCTTACACGCTTTATTGCCCTGACATTTTCCCCTGAGTTAACAAGGTCAAATAATAGGTGAGAACCTAAAAGTCCGGTGCCTCCTGTAACTAATATCATTCTACAAAACTAAAATATTTTTACTAATTAAGAGGCTAAATATTATTTTGATGTACTGGAGAATATAAATTTGTGCATATTGATTTTTTTGTAAAATTTAAAAAAAAGAATTCGTGAATTTAATCCTACTGTGGTTGAAAATGCTCTCAGAAAAATTTAACCTATCTTTATGGCTATTATAAAATAATTTTGTAATTTTAATTTTTTAATAAAGTTTTATTTGTGTGTGTCCTGCTCATATTGAAAACACAAAATAAAAAATCAAACTAAATCCTTTGCAAATTTAAGGTCTTTAATTAAATTGGATTATGGCTCTTCCCATTAATATAGACGAAATATTAAACGGACATACAGTCGAATGGGAACGTATTGAATTAAAAAAGGGATGGAATCCCGAAAACATCATTCATTCGCTTTGTGCTTTTGCCAATGACCTGAATAATTGGGATGGCGGTTATATTATTATTGGTGTTGAAGAAAAAAATGGAAAAGCAAAACTTCCTCCTATTGGATTAAATTCTGAGCAATTGGACTCTATTCAGAAGAAATTAATTGAATTATCTTATAAAATAACTCCAACCTATGTTCCAGTCTTTCAGCCTTACTTAAAAGATGGAAAACATATCCTAGTTATTTGTGCTCCCGCTGGAGATAATCGACCTTATAAAGCACCAATAAGCCTTAGCGAAAAGAAATCGGGAAAAGCAATGTATATTAAACGAGGTTCGAAAACTATCAAGGTTAAAGACGGGACTAACGATGAAAGAAGGTTGATTGAACTTACTGCCAGAATTCCATTTGACGATAGAATTAATCAATCTGCTACAATTGATGATTTAAATTTACAATTAATTCAATCGCATTTGAAGGAAGTAATGAGTTCTTTATATGAAGAAAGCACCAAAATTTCTTTCTCTAATTTGTGTAAACACATGAGAATTGCAAAAGGAGCTGATAAATTATTAAGACCGACAAATGCCGGTTTGTTGTTCTTTAATGAGCATCCTGAACAGTTTTTTATTGGAGCAAAAATTGAAGTTGTAACCCACAAACAAGAAGTTGGAAAAGATTATATCGAAAAAATATTTACTGGGTCAATAGTTCATCAATTAAGAGATGTTCTGAATTATATCAAAAATAATGTCATTCAGGAGCAAGTTTCCAAAACTTCAAAAAATGCAGAAGCCATAAGGTTTTATAATTACCCTTATCAGGCTATAGAGGAAGTATTGGTTAATGCTGTTTTTCACAGAAGTTATGAACGTGAAAATCCTGTTGAAATTCAGATTCATCCAGATAAAATTGAAATATTAAGTTTCCCGGGTCCATTGCCGCCTGTTAATAAGGAAATGCTTAAAAAAGAGCGTGTAGTAGCAAGAGAGTACCGTAATCGTAAAATTGGAGGTTTTTTAAAAGAGCTAAAGCTGACAGAAGGACGAGGAACAGGATTCCCAATTATTTATTCAAGTCTCGAAAAAAATGGTTCGCCACCACCTGTGTTTGAAACCGATGATAATTTATCTTATTTCTTGGGTGTCCTTAAAATTCATCCTTTGGCTCAGCAATCAGCATTACAGGAAAAACGAGTTCCATTTAATGCTTCGACCAAAGATATTGAACTGAAAATGAATTCCATAACAGACATTAACAAGCATCTTAGGCTCTTAGGCTCTGAAAAAGGAGACATAGATAACAGTGTGTCAATCAAATTATTAGATATAATATTTAATCATCTTAGGCTCTTAGGCTCCAATATAGGAGACAGGGATAATAAACAACATGATTATTTTACTTATCAATCATTGGAAACCATTGTTAGTTGGGCTAAAAAAATCAATTACAAAAGAATAGATGAATTGTACTCCTTATTAAAACCATATATAGAA
>CAYLPA010000237.1:0-4582 GCA_964385385.1 uncultured Saprospiraceae bacterium
ATTCCGCTGTTGGCTTTTCGGGCTAATGTTGCTCCTAATCCAATGTTTGCACAACATGCAAAATATTTAAGCTTTGGCGTATCTATTTTAAAAATATCAGAATTGTTCAGACTTATATCATTTTCACTTGAACATAAAAGTTTCCCAATGTAAATCTGTATTGACTTGTTTTCAATTAAAGTACTGATTGCCTCGTCAGTCTTTATCGGAATATTATAGCTTTTACAAAAATCAGGGCTTGTTCCCGTGTAAATAACTCCCATTTTAGAATTTGAAATTCTCCTTCCTTCCGAATCAAAAAAACCGTTTAGCACATTATTAATTGTGCCGTCTCCTCCTACTGCAACAATTATATCATATTTTGATTTATTAGCTTCAACAGAAAAAGCGTAAGCATCGTCAAGGGTTTGTGTAATTTTATAATCGAAATTAATCTTAGCATTATTAAAAGTACCAAAAATCTTATTAAAAGACTTTTTGCTTTTTCCACCTTTTGAGCCGGGATTTAAGATTAAGAAGTATCTCATGTTTCCATAATTTAAGCATCAAATAACAAAAAACAAATATCAAATAAATTCCAAAACTCAATTTTAAAATTTTCAAAACTGCTACTAATAATTATTTAAAACGGGTTTGGGATTTTGATTTATTGAACATTGTGATTTATTTGCTATTTGGTGCTTGTCTTTTGTTATTTCTCTATTGTCCTTTGTTATTTTTAATTCTCTTTAGAATTTCAATAGCTCTATCCACAGTTTCTTCCTTTAGATTCGCTCCCACTATCATTCTAATCACTCCCTGATTTTCAGGTACAGACGGGAAAATAAATGGAGTAGCTAAAATTTTATTTTCGTAAAGCTTTTTGGCAAACAAAATGGTTTTTTCAGATGTACCCGTAACAATTGATGTTATTGGTGCTTCAGCATCTTTCACATTATATCCAGATTCAATTAAAGAATTACGAAGTTTGTTTCTGTACTTCCACATTATTCCCCCTAAAACATCAAATTCTTCTTCTATAATATTAATCGCTTTTTCAATGCCTGCAAGAATTGCCGGAGTAATAGCTGTGGAATACATAAGATGAGAAGAGCTGTATTTCATAAACTCAATTAAACTTCTTTTGCCACTTATCATTCCTCCGAGATTTCCTATTGATTTTCCTAAAGATGCTGTATAAATTCCCTGGTAATCTTCAATTCCCGAATATTCTAATATTCCCTTTCCCGTTTTGCCAATAACTCCGATTCCATGAGAGTCATCTATTACTGGAATTGCTCCATATTTCTCGCACAATTCAACAATTTCTGCAAATGGTGCAATACTTCCTTCTGTTGAAAATACAGATTCTGTAACAACAAAAATTTGTTTATGATTTGAACTATTTTTTAAGTTCTTTTCAAGGTTTTCTAAATTATTATGTAAAAAAGGACGGATTTTACAGCCAACAGCCCTTACTCCCTCAACCAAAGATGAGTGTGCATATCTGTCTATGATTATAACATCATCTTTATTTGCAATTGCTGAAAACAAACCATTGTTTGCCTGGTAACATGAAGGATAAATAATGGAAGATTCCAAACCAACAAAATCGGATAGTTGTTGAGATAGGTTTCTATATAAATCAGCACAACCGGATGCAATTGGCGTGGCGCAAAGCGAAAGCCCATATTTGTTTATTGCATTGATAGTGGCTTCTTTGATTCTTTCATCATTAGCAATTCCGATGTAGTTATTTGATGCTAAATTGATAAATTCTTCGCCATCAATAATTAATGAATCATCAAGTCCTGACTCAACATTAACATAGTAGGGATTGAATCCTGTCTTGTGAATTAACTCATCATTAAGCAAGTGCTGTTTATAAAATTCCTTGATGCTCATTTTTTTAAGATTAAATATATTTTAACTCCAATGCCGCAACAATTTGATTTACTGTTTTAAAGTTTTCAATGTCGTTTTCGTCAATTTCAATCGAGTATTCGTCTTCAATAGCATAAATAATCATCAATCTTCCGAATGAGTCAATTTTAAGTTCATTAATGAAATTAGTGTCTCTGTCAATTTCCAGTTTACACTCTGTGTTTTCTCTGATTATGGATATAATCTTATCAGCTATTTCCATGATTTACCTCCTTTTATAACATTTAGTTGGATATTTTGAATCGCACATAATTGCACAATAATTACAGTTTACACATAATGATTTATAGTTTTGATTATCCTTTAGTTTGACAGCAAAATCCGGCTCACAAATAAAAGGTCTGCTCAAACTAACAAAATCAATATTTTTGTTTTTTATAGTGTTTTCTATTTCTTTTTTCTCCCTAAAACCTCCCACTGAAATTATAGGAATGCTTGTAAGTTTTTTTGCAATTTCAGCATATTGAAGATTATATGCTGGACTAAATGGTTTTAGTTTTTTAGTAACAAGCGGAAACACAAAATTCTTTAACACAGTCTTCGTAATCTTATTGTCAATTTTATATACTTTGTTGTACTTCAATACTAAATCAACCGGAACATCACCCCTGAATATATTCAGAGCATCATCCATTGTTCCGTAGCTTATTTCAATTGCATCAATTTTTTTAGTATCTAAAAACTTGATAAGATTTGAAAATTGTTGCTCCGTAAATTTATTTTTATAATCATCGCTTCCGCTAATCTTTATTAAAATTGGGAATTCATCTCCACATTTTTCTATGATATTATCGATTATAAGCTCAAGAAATCTTAGCCCAATCCCGTTTTCATTTATACCAAATTCATCATTGCGATTATTTACTGATGGCAATAGAAATTGATGAACTAAATAACCATGTGCAGCATGAATTTGAATACCATCAAATCCTGCTTGCTTTGCATAGTAAGCTGATGTTCCAAACTTTTCAATGATTTCAAAAACTTCTTGTGTACTTAATTTCTTTGGACTTCCTTTAAAATATTTTGATTTTTTATCTGATGCTCCTACAACCTTTTTGTTGATATCAATTTCTCGTGTTTGCCTTCCTGCATGAGCTATTTGAAGAAATATTTTACTTTCATTTGAATGGACAACTTCTGTTATTTTCTTAAACGATTCTATAAATTTTTTATCATTAATGCCAGCTTGACCGGGCTGAATTGCTTTTCCTTCTTCTGAAACAAATGCAAATCCGGTTATTATTCCTCCTATATTATTTCTTGAAAGCTCTTCATATAATGACAAATAGTTTTCGTCGGGCATGCCATTTTCATCACACATCCCTTCGAAAGTTGCTGAGCGAAAAATTCGATTCTTCAGCTCACATTTACCAATATATGTCTTCTCAAAAATTTCCATTTTTAGGCTTTAATATTTGTGTGCATATTAAAAAGAAAACCTACAAAAACATAAGAACACAGGAATAATAACATTCCAAGCTCAGGGCTAAATAAAGCAATTATAGCAGCTTGCCCGCAAGTACATGACCTGAAATTAGTAACCAAAGAATAATATGTCATTTCTCCCTGAGGATTTTTGAAGAATAAAAAACCTGTCCAAACCTGAAGGAAAATTGTTAATATTCCTAAGATTATGAATGTGTTATTAAGTTCTATTTCGAAAGATTGAAAACCAAAATATGAAGCAATAAATAAAACTGATGGTAAAAAGGATAAAATAATTGCTAAAATTTTATTCTTTTCAATTCCATACTTCACAATGATAGTTTTCTTACCGGTAGCTTTGTCTCCAATATAGTCTTTAAAATAAGTGTAGTATGTCATAAGTCCGTTAAGAACTGCAATAAGAACTAATGCGCTTATTCTGCTTTTGGTGAAAATTGTTTCCATTGGTCCGGAAGCCAAAAATCCAAATAAACCACACATACTAATCATTACACCGAAAGTGATGTTTCCAAGAATTCCATAACCCTTTGCATATTCATAAACAACATTTAGTAAGGCTCCGGCAAATAAAGGAATAAGGGCGATTGGTTCTAAATATAAATATGTTATGACAGTAATTACAGACATCAAAAATAGTGAAAGTAAAACTGCTCTTATTGGATGAAGTTCTCCTGTCACCATTGGTCTTTCTGGTGCATTAATTCTATCTTCTTTTCGCCCAAGAAAGTCATTAACAATTTGATTTATCCCCCATGCGAGGAATAGGATAATTAGTATGACCAATTTCTTTTCTCCACTTGTTGCAACTTCAACTGATTTAACAATAGATGAAGTTCCTATTGTACTTTCCTGTGTTGCAACGAACTGATAGTAAGAAACACCAATCCAGCCAGCAATTCCAGTTATGAAAGAATAATAAAGCCGCATTGATTTCACATATGCTCTTAAAAAGATAATCGTTCGGAGATTGCTAATTGTGTTTAATGCTAATTTTACCATTATAATTCCTCCAGTTTTTTATAAAATTCTGTTACATCTCCTCTTTTCCAGACTTCATATACTTGATTTGAAAGTTCAGGGGATAAAGGAAGACTTGCCAAATTATTTTCTGTTTTTAGCTTATAAATTTGACAAGAATATTTTTCGCATAACCAAGATTGACATGGTTTTTCAAATACTTTTCTCATTTTGTCATAAATCGTATCAAAGT
>CAYLPA010000238.1:0-4541 GCA_964385385.1 uncultured Saprospiraceae bacterium
TTTCATAAGATTTTTGGTTTGATTTTCTATAACTCTTTTAATCTTAATTTATTTTGATAAAATCAATATATTTCAAAATTATTTTTTTCCTGAGCATTTTTAAAAATATCATGCTGCATTTTTTTTATCAACTCTAATTTTCGAATATTGATAATGATGTTCCTAATTCGTTCTTTTTCAAAATTCAATGGCGAAATACTATTTTTAATTTTAAACCCTTTAATATTAACAAAATAATAGTAAAGAGAGTCTTTAGCTTCTATAGCTCTGTTGTTTTTTAAATATGCTTCCTGATTATAAGTTTTTATAGGAATCTCTTTAATAAGGTCATTAAAAAGCAACCATGATTCGTCGTCAAGGAAATAGTTTACAGCATATCTTTGGCAATAGTCTTCAAGTTTTTCTTTATCTTCTTCTTTATCGCTTTTAATAAACTTTTTTACGAGTTTTAAATTTGGTGCTTCTAAATTTAGTTTCACATAAACTACCTGAATAATATTGTCTTTTAGTTCAAAATTGCTTTTATTATTTTCATAATAATCTTTGATTTCTTGTTCTGTAACTATAGTATCTAATTGTTCCCTGATGAGTTTTTGTTTGTATTTAAAAACTATAAGAGAATTGCGATAATCGTCGATTTGTTTCTGAAAATCTTTTTGTTTTTCCGAGAGATTGTTTTCAGCTTTATTAATTTCTAAATTTTCACTTATCCAATTATTGATATAATTTTTAGTTATTTCTATGCTATCTTTTTCAGAAGTTCTCGGTGGAACAATCCCGTCAAGGTCATTAATAAACAAATATTTGTCATAAACTCTCGCAACAGCTTTGCTTGTATCTTTTTTGTTGGAGATGTTACAAGAAATTAGAACTACAAAAAATATAAAAAATACTTTTTTCAATTTTCTAAAAAATTATATTAATAAATTCAATTATTCTAAGCTTAACGTAATTGATGAAACGATAAATCTTGTACTATTATTTGATTTGTAAATCTTTATTTTAAAACAGAATTCAGTATTTCTTTGTTAACATTCACAGGATATTTTTCTTTTAGAGATTTTATCCATTGTTTTTCGAGAAAATTTTGATAGTCAGCAGTTATTATTCCTTTTGCTTCATCTAATTTTTTTGGCTCAGGATTTATTAGATTTTTTAGAACAACAAAAACAACTTCATCATTATTTTCAATATATTTTGTAGTGTGAGCTTTCCATTCAATTGAATCAATAATTTTGTTTTCGCCTTTAGAAAACTTTTTGTTTTCAATTGCTAAGCTAATAACACTATCGGAATTAACAGTATCGAGAATTGTTTCATAAGGTAAGGCTAAGTCAATATATGCTATAACTTCTTTAGCAATGTCTTTGTCTTTGCAGTAAAAAATGGCAGCTTCTAATCTTTGTCCCCACATATAATTTGCCTTTTTTTTAGCGTGAAAGCTTTCTAATCCTGTTGTGTCAATTATTGCTTTTGACCAAACTTTATTATCTGTAAGGTCAAACAATAAAATACCATCCCTGTATTCTTTCATTAAGTCTTTAAATTCAGGAAACAAATCTTCAAGGTGTTCGTCTTTGTATGCAATACAGCTTTCGTTGACATAATTTTTATAAGCTTTATCTACGTATAGTTTAATGTCTTTATTTTGGCTATTTCTTTGATGAGTATCTAAGTATTTAGCAAAATCCTTTTGATTGTATTTTTTGTCACCAAGGATAAATAAAACTTTTTTAAGTTTTGATGCTTTTTCTACAGACCATTTTTTATCAAATATTGTTGAATCTACAACAGCATAGATTTTCGTTAAAGATTTTTTGTTTTCTTTAAAGCCAAACTCTTGTTGAATTTTTTTGATTGCAATTTCTTTACTTTTATTTGCTCGAGAATCTCGTGCAACATGTTTTTTTATCTGCGGTTTAACTTCTTCATAAGTACCGATAGGTTTAGTGTCAATTAATTTAATAATATGCCAACCATAAGCAGTTAAAACAGGTTGAGAAATATCTCCTTTGTTTTCTAATTTAGAAATAGCTACAATAAAATCAGGTACCATTCTGTTAACACCGAACCAAGGTAAAACTCCTCCCTTGGATGAAGAGCCTTTGTCTTCGGAATAAGTTTTTACAATTTCTTCGAAATTACCACCATCAAGAATTTTTTTATAGATATCATCAATTTTTATTTTCGCAAGAGAAGAATCCATTTTACTAGCATTTTTTTGCATTCTGATAAAAATATGAGCTACCTGAACTTTTCCCATTGCTTTCTTTTTATCTTTTATTTTAATTAAATGATAGCCATAATCAGTTCTTACAGGCATTGATGTTTCACCAATTTTTGTATTGAAAGCAGCATTTTCAAAAGGGTAAATCATATCAAGGGAAGTAAAATATCCTAAATCTCCGCCATTTCCAATTATTGGAGGTTGGTTACCTTTTCCTACAGTTCCTTTAGCAGATGGGTCATCAGAAGTTTCTTTTGCGACCTCATTAAAATCTTCACCTTTTATTATTCTCTTTCTTATCTCCATGATTGTGTTGTAGGCAACAAGAGTATCTTCAGGAGAAGCATCCTTAGTAATTTTTTTCAGAATATGAGAAGCTCGGATATCATATTGCATCCTGTCGTAGGCTTCTTTCAGGATTGATTCAAATATTTCTTTATCGGTAAGATAAGGTTCGGCGAGTTGTTTACGATATCCGTTCAATTCTGATTTGAATGCATGAGATGTGTCCATTTTAAGTTCTTCGGCTTCTTTAACTTTTAATTTAAAATTAATGTATAATTCTAAATATTCCTCAAGTGATTTTTTGTCAATAACATCATTTTTTATATTGTTTTTTTTGTAAACCTTTAAGAATTCAGATTTTGTGATGTTATCACCGGCAATCGTAATTAAAACTTCTTCTTCGGTTTTTTGAGAATAAATTCCGCCTGATAAACTTAAGGCGATAATAATCAACAATGATTTAATAATAATTTTTTTCATTTTTTTTTAAATTTTTCAATTATGTAAATATTAGCAAATTATTTATTTTATACTTTAATTCTGGCAATGTTTGTTTTGGAAGCTAAGGAATATTTTATTTAGAGCTATAATTAGGAGCTTCTCTAACAATAGTAACATCGTGAGGATGACTTTCGACAATACTTGCAGATGTTACTTTGATGAATTTTGCTTGTTGTAATAATTCAATATTTTTTGCTCCACAATATCCCATCCCTGCTCTTAATCCGCCAATCATTTGATGGATATTTTCTGAAAGTGTTCCTTTATAAGGTACTCTTCCAACTATTCCTTCAGGAACTAATTTGTACATATCATCTTCACCTTCTTGAAAATATCTGTCTTTCGAGCCTTTTTGCATTGCTTCTATTGAACCCATGCCTCTATAGATTTTATATTTTCTTCCTTCAAAGATAATTGTTTCCCCTGGAGATTCTTCAACTCCGGCAAACAATGAACCAGCCATAATTGTAAAAGCTCCGGCAGCAATTGCTTTAACAATATCACCAGTATATCTTATTCCACCATCAGCAATAATAGGAATACCTGTTCCTTCCAATTGTTTTGCTACATTATATATTGCTGATAATTGAGGAATTCCAACGCCTGCAATTATTCTTGTTGTACAAATTGAACCGGGTCCAATACCAACTTTTATTGCATCAGCACCAGCCTTAACTAAATCAAGTGCAGCTTCCGCTGTTGCAATATTTCCTATAACTAAATCAATATTGGGATATTTTTGTTTAATTAATTTTGCTGTTTTAAGCACTCCTATTGAATGACCATGTGCAGTATCAATAACTATTGCATCAACTGCTACTTCAACAAGAGCCTTAACCCTATCAATTGTATCGTCTGTAACACCAACAGCAGCAGCTACACGCAATCGTCCTTTTTTATCTTTACTGGCGTTGGGGCGTTCTCTTATTTTGATAATA
Organism: uncultured Saprospiraceae bacterium; assembly: GCA_964385385.1. GTDB lineage: Bacteria > Bacteroidota > Bacteroidia > Bacteroidales > CAYLPA01 > CAYLPA01. The sequence continues at coordinate 3,952 of CAYLPA010000238.1, forward strand.
TCTCTATAAGTGATTAAGCCAATTAGTTTATTGTTTTTATCAACAACAGGGAGTTTTTCAATTTTATATTGCTGTAAAATATCGGCAGCTTTTTCAAAATCTGTAAATTCTGTTGTAGTAATAATATTTTTGCTAGTCATAACTTCAGAAATCGGGCGACCAAGATTTCTTTCAAAACGCAGATCTCTATTAGTTACAATTCCTATCAAAATTTTATTGTCGTTAACAACAGGAATTCCTCCTATTTTAAATTCTTTCATTATATTTAAAGCGTCACTCACCAAAGCATTCACAGAAACTGTAATTGGGTCTATAATCATTCCACTTTCAGCTCGTTTAACCCTTTTAACTTCTTTTGCTTGTTTTTCTATAGACATGTTTTTATGAATTACTCCAATTCCTCCCTCTTGAGCAATTGCAATAGCCATTTTAGAATCTGTAACTGTGTCCATTGCAGCAGAAACAATAGGAATATTCAATCTGATGTTTTTTGTAAATGGAGTACTTATATCAACTTCTTTTGGATGAGTATCAGAATATGCAGGTACTAATAAAACATCGTCATAAGTTAAACCTTCGCCTAAAAATTT
>CAYLPA010000239.1:0-4535 GCA_964385385.1 uncultured Saprospiraceae bacterium
TCCATAAACTTCAACCAATATTTATCACCTTTTAAATAAAGAATGCCATCTAAGCTTTCTTTAATGTTCTCTTCTTTATTATACATGGTGTAGGTAAATTCAATTTTTATGCTTGAATATGAGGTAGTTTTTTCACTAAGTTGTTTTAGAATTGCAACAGCTTTTTTGTCAACAACCTGGCAAAATATTACATTTACGAATAATATAGATATAAAAATTAGAATTATTTTTTTCATGTTTTAGTATATTTACTTTAAGATGATAATTATAAAATTATAATTTATCTTTCAAAAATTGTTCCAGACTCAATTCATCACTAATATTAACTTCTCTTGCTTTGCTTCCTTCAAAGGGTCCGACAATTCCTAAGGCTTCGAGTTGGTCGATAATTCGACCTGCCCTGTTATATCCGAGTTTCAATTTGCGTTGCAACAAAGATGTTGAACCATGTTGATGAATGACAATAACTCTTGCTGCTTCTTCAAAAAGTTCGTCTCTTTCGGCAGGGTCAAACTCAGTAATTTTTGCATCTTCTTCATCGGCATATTCAGGAAGATGAAAGGCATCACCAAATCCTCTTTGTGAACCAATATATTCGGTTAATTCATCAATTTCGGGAGTATCGATAAAAGCACATTGCAATCGAATAAGACTGCTGCCTGTAACTAATAACATATCACCGCGACCAATCAACTGGTCTGCTCCACTTGTATCGAGAATTGTTCTTGAATCAATTTTTGATGTAACCCGAAAAGCAACACGAGCAGGGAAATTCGCTTTTATTGTTCCTGTTATAATATTTACCGAAGGTCGCTGAGTTGCAATAATCAGATGAATTCCTATTGCTCTTGACAATTGAGCAAGACGTGCAATTGGAGCTTCAATTTCTTTACCTGCTGTCATAATAATATCAGCAAACTCATCAACTACAAGAACGATGTAAGGCAAAAAGCGATGTCCTTCGTTTGGATTTAATTTTCTGCTAATAAATTTTGTATTATATTCTTTGATATTTCTAACCTGAGCATCTTTTAATAGTTCGTATCTTAAATCCATTTCAATACACATTGAGTTAAGAGTTCGAACAACCTTGCGAGTGTCTGTAATAATTGCATCTTCGGAATCGGGAAGTTTAGCAAGAAAATGCCTTTCAATTTTCGAGAACAAACTAAGCTCAACTTTTTTCGGGTCAACAAGCACAAATTTTAATTGTGATGGATGTTTTTTATAAAGCAATGATGCAATAATCGCATTTAATCCTACAGATTTTCCTTGTCCTGTTGCACCTGCCATCAAAAGGTGGGGCATCTTTGTTAAATCAGCAATAAAACTTTCGTTGGCAATAGTTTTTCCAAGACCAATTGGTAGGTCAAATTTTGTGTTTTGAAATTTTTCTGACGATAAAATTGTTTTTAAAGAAACAATCTCCGGTTTTTTATTTGGCACTTCAATTCCTATGGTTCCTTTGCCGGGCATAGGAGCAATTATTCTAATTCCAAGAGCCGAGAGACTCAATGCAATGTCATCTTCAAGATTTTTTATTTTTGAAATTCTTACTCCGGGTGCCGGAATAATTTCATAAAGAGTAACTGTTGGTCCTATTGTAGCTTTAATTTTTTGAATTTGAATAGCATAATTATTAAGAGTCTTAATAATCCTGTTTTTATTTTCTTCAAGCTCTTCTCTTTCCACACTAATAACATTACTTCCATGGTCAGCAAGAAGTTCAAGAGTAGGATATTTATAATCTCTTAATTCTAAAGTAGGGTCATATTCAGTGTCTATGGTATAATGTTCTTTTCCATCAACCGTAGATTCTACTTCTGTTTTCTCAACAGTCATTTCAATATTTTCTCCATCAACATCTAACTTTTCTTTTTCCTGAGAAACGGGAGTTTCAAGGTCAACAGCAGATTCTATTTTTTCTTCTTCTTCAATTTCTTCTACTCTGCTTTCATCAGTTAAATCAATAGCTTCTGTCCCATTTTTATTATCAGTTTCAAAATCTTCGGTTTTAAGATTATTCTCAACATTTTCAAATTCTTTAATATTTTTATCTTTTGATTTAAACCAACTAAAAGAAGCATTAAAAGAAATAATAAGAAAACTGAATAGCGAAAAAATTAATAAGAGTCCGGTGCCAAATCTCCCTACCACACTGTTAAGCCAGATGTTTGAGTAGTAACCAAAATAACCTGTTAAAAGGTCATTATTTTTAAAAATAAATCCAAAGGCAATAGAAATCCATATTAAACCAAAAAAAGAATATTTGAAAGTTTTTCCTATTGGCAAAACAGTAAAGTCAACCAAAAGTTTTATGCCCGATACAAAAAAGAGCAAAATAAATAAAAATGAAGCTGCACCAAACCACTTGTTTATAAACATATAAGAAAGCATGGCACCAATATTTCCACCCCAGTTATTAATATCAAGATTAGTGTTAACTAAAATTTCGGATAAAGACAGTTGAGAAAAATTATTGTCAGCTTTCCATGTAAAGAAATGTGAAGTAAAAGCCAGTAAAAGATAAAATGATAAAATCAAAAAAAATAATCCTGTAACCTTATGAAATTTCTCGTTCTTAAGAAATCTTAAAAATGATTTATTAGATTTATTTGAAGATTTTGTTTTTTTCTTCTTTTTAGGTACATCTTTTTTTAAAACATTCTTCTGTAAATTCTTTTGTATATTTTTTTGTTTTATTGCCATTTATCCCAAATGTTTTGCATCTACTGATTATCACCGCCCTTTATCATTTTCATAAATTGTTGTTTTTGTTCTGCTGTTAATTCTTCAGCATCTGCAGGAACCATAAAAGCAACATCTTTAATTTTCTTTTTTTCTACGGATTTCACTGTATGAACCTCAGTCCAGTTTTCCCTTTTCACCTGATATTCCATTGGAAGTCCATTTATGCCTTTAAAATCATCAGAAAAATTTAAAGCTTTAGAACCAAGCCCTTCACAATAATAAACTGCTACTGTAACATCCTCATCATATTCGTCTTTCGTTGTTACTTCAGCTTTTTTACAAGTATAACCAGAGATAACTTTAGTCTCATCGAGAAGTTTTATTTTTGGTTCGTACTCATCATCATCCAATGCATCAAGTTCTTCTTTAGTTAATTTAAAATAAATTTTTTGACCTCCGCCTTCAACAAGCACGATAATTGATTTCTCGTTACCATCTAAAATATTTGTAAAATATGCTCCTCCCATCATTGATTCTTCTTTTGACTTATTTCCTTTTATCATTAATATAGATTCTGTTGGAAGTTGTGCTAATTGAGCTGGTTCAATATCTGCTCCTTCATATTTTATTTCATAAGTAATTATACCCGAAAACGCTTTTTTATTTTTTTTCTGGGCAGAAATATTGCTATTAAACACAATAATTAAAGCAAATGAAATAAAAAGAGTTTTAATAATGGTTTTCATAATAAATAATAATTTAATTAAACAAAAATTTATCATGCAAATTTATTTTATTTTTTGCATTTAAAAAATAATAATACATTATTATTATATTATTCCCTGATAACGAAACCTAAAACACTTAAAATTTCTTAATTTATTTCTTTTCATTTGAATTTTTTGTGGCTATGAATCAACAATATTAATTTAAAAATTATAAAATATTTTTTTTTAATCAAATTTATTATAATTTTGTATCTTTATATTTACATATATTAATAAATAAATTATAAACTAAAAATTAAATCATGAAAAAAATAATTTTCTTTTTATTAGCCCTCGCTATTGTATCAGTTTCTTGCAACAAAGATGACGATGATGACGATGATAATAAATCATCTTTGAGTCCAAAACAAGAACAATATGGTTTTGCAATAAATTACACTGCTAAATGGTGTGGACCTTGTGGAAGTTGGGGTGTTCCATTGATTCATGATTATGCAACTGCCGCTCCAAATGGTGCAGTAATTTGTGCTCATGCAAGTGGAGATCCTATGCATAATGCTACCTTATATACTGCTTTTTCTGCTGACAGAACAACCGGTGGTGGAATACCTTCATTTTGGATAGGAGACACTAAAACTACAGATGGATCTGCAATGGCTGGTCTTCTAGCAACAGCAGCTGAAGCTGGAGTTGACCTTAGTTTTGAAGTTTCTGGTAGTGATATGAATATTAAAACCAAAACTGAATTCTTTAGTGCTGGAACTGGTGATTATTATTTGTCAGTTTTAGTTCTTGAGGATGGAATTGATGGTGGACCTGGTTCAGGTGCTTACGAACAAAATGGTGGCGTAGCAGGTTTATTGCATGACTTTGTTCTTAGAGCTGCGGCTGGAGACATTGCATATGGTGAATTAATTACTTCAAACCCATCATCAGGCGAAACCGTTGAAAAAGATTATACAATTCCTTTAGATGCATCATGGATTGATGTTTATCCTGTTGCAATTATTTGGAATTATGATTCTTCGGGGAATCCAAAGTATATGTTTGTTAATTCTAAAAAGAAAAAATAATATAAAATAAATTTCCTTTAAGCTGTCTCTAATTTCATTAAGA
>CAYLPA010000240.1:0-4518 GCA_964385385.1 uncultured Saprospiraceae bacterium
GAAATATCAAATAATTCTACGTTGACAGTATGAGTGTCGTTGGATGAAAAAATAATATAAAAGCTATTGCTGAAAGGATTGGGCAAAACAGAAACGGAATTGTCAATATCAAAATTATCAATTTTATTACCTTTAATTATCAGGTTAGCAATAGCAAAATTAGGAATTCCATAACCAAGAAAATTATCAGGATTACTAAAAATGCTACTGCTTTTTTTTATGTATTCAATAATTTCCATGTTATTTAGTTCCGGATTTGCTTGCCAAAGACAAGCTACTGCACCTGCAATAATAGGAGAGGAGAAAGAAGTTCCATTGCCAAAAGATATTGTATTTCCAGCTACTGCTATTGCAGTTCCAAGTCCCTGAGATGCAATTGTTGGTTTTATTCTGTCGTCAGAAGTAGGTCCTATTGAACTAAATGATGCATATTTTCCTGAATAATCAACAGCACCGATAGTTAAAACACTATCTGCGTCTGAGGGTGCACCAACATATTGCCAGGATGTACTGTTGCCAGAATTTCCGGCACTAACAACTACAATAATTCCTTTGCTTGCTGCAATATCGGCAGCTTTTGAAACAAGTGCGGTATTGCCGTCCATATCAAGATATGAATGATTTTGAGTTGAATCGTCAAAAGTGGTATAGCTGAGTGATGAGTTTATAATGTCAGCACCAACGCTGTCGGCAAATTCTGCTGCTGCTGCCCAATTTCCTTCTTCGATAATATATTCTGATTTTGCGTCTTCTGAACGAAGTAACCAATAGTTTGCTTCGGGAGCAGTACCTATCATTTGTGATGGGATATTTGCTGCCATCGTTGACAAAACCATCATGCCATGAGTGCTTTTTTTAAAAACATTTCCACCGGGATTTACAAAATCAACAGTTCCTAAAATTTGATTATTAGCCCAAAGACTCTCAAAAACATCAAGTGTGTCAACTTTGTAGAAACCTGCATCCAAAACGGCAATTGTCATACCTTTACCCCTGTAATTTAAGTCGTGCAAGGCATTGATGGCAATCATCTTTGTTTGATTATAGCTATAACCATAATCATAAGAATTAATGTCTTTTGTTGTTTCTGATAAATTATCTTCACATGAAATACTATTAATACTTTTTGTTCCTTTTCTTGAAGATTTGGATTTATCTTTTGGAACAACATTTTCCACTTTTAACACAAATGGAAACAAAAGAATTTTATCAATGACAAGAGAGTCGGAAGTTTCAATTGTAACGGAATTAAACCATTTTGATTTGTTTAAAATTTTAACTCCTGTGCTTTTTATGCTGTCAACATAAGCAGGATTTACGGGCAAATCGTTATTTTCTATACTTATTTTTTGTTTGCTTCTTCTGTCGATAGCTTTTTGAGAAAGAAAATCCGAAGGTTTAGAAATTGAATAGGGAGAGTTGTTTTTGTCGGTAAAAACTATTCTATGCTTTGAAGAATTATTTTGCGAAAAAGCAAAAATATTAGACAATAAAACGAGAAATAATATTAATGATATTTTTTTTTGAAACATAGAATAGAACTTATTTTCCATAGGAGATAATTGAATATTTATAATCTACACCGCTTCGTATTTTACCTGTAGCGGGGTCTTTAATTATGTGAGTTTCTTCTTTGTAAATCATTCCAACTTCTTTAGCATATACTTCAATAGCATAATCTTCACTAATCAGAGAAACGAAATCCTCTTGTATGACGGTAAGCGAAAAATCAAAATTCAATCCATTGATAGAATAAGGAACATCAACATTTTCGTAAGAATAAATTTCTTCATCTAAAGTGTTAAAAGCATTGCCATCCCATGTTTTAGCAATTTTAGCAGGAAAAGCCAGTTTAATATATTTTATGTTTTCAACAACTTTTTCGGCTCTTGAATCAGTGAGATTGGAATACAAAACATTTGCTAGTACCCAGGAAGCTGTGTCGTTTGGGCGGTAGTATTTTTCAATTCGTTCAGTTGGTCTTCCTTCGTTGTCCATAAAAGTTGATTCAATGTATTCTTTAATCTGAAAATTAAAGGTGTCAACGGTGCCGGTGAAATCATCATAATAAATTGAGTCAACATTATAGCTTATCCATTGTCCCGAAGTATAAGGGAAATAATCATAGCCCAAGTCAATCGGTGGTAAAACCGAATCTTCTTTACACGAAAAAAATGATATTATGATTATTAAGATAAAGAGTTTTGGAAATATTTTATACATGACTTTTTATTTTGAGTTATTTTCTTTGTGTTCAATTTAAAATAATTGTTAAAAATAATAAAATAAATAAACTTTAATCAATAAAACCACCTGCAATAACATCATCACCTTCATAAAAAACAGCAGATTGCCCGGGAGTAATTGCAGAAACATCTTTTTGAAATTTAACTTTAATAGAATCTCCATCTTGAATAATGTTGCTTAAAGTTCCTTCGTCGTGATAACGAATTTTTGTGTTTACTTCCATATTGTCGGGGATTGCAGGATATTTTACAAGATTAACTCCTTTAACAAGCATGTTGTTGCTTAGTAATTCTGATTTGGTTCCAAGCACAACTGTGTTTGTTTTTGCATCAATTTTATTTACATACATCGGCTCCTTAAAAGCAAGATTCAATCCCTTTCGCTGACCTATTGTGTAGAATGGATATCCCTTGTGTTTTCCTAAAATTTTACCGTCAGTTGAAACAACATTACCATCTTTATATTTATCATCTAAATCCTTAACTTTTTTATTTAAAAAGCCTCTGTAGTCATTGTCGGGGATAAAACAAATTTCAAAGCTTTCTTTTTTGCGAGCTAAATTTTCAAAGCCATTTTTTAGGGCAACTTCTCTAATTTCTTTTTTATGAAAATTTCCTAAAGGCAGAATTGTTCTTCTCAAATTTTCCTGACTGATTCCCCATAAAACATAAGATTGGTCTTTGAGTTTGTCAATTCCTTTAGAAATTACATATCTGTTGTTTTCTTTTCTGATGCGAGCATAATGTCCGGTAGCAATAAATTCGCAATTTAAGTTGTCAGCACGCTTTAGCAAGGCATCCCATTTAATATGAACATTGCATAAAACACAAGGATTTGGTGTTCTTCCGGCAAGATATTCATCAACAAAATTGTTTATTATTAAATTTTCAAATTCATCACTGATATCAATAACATAATGTGGAAAATCATACTTAACAGCAAAAGCTCTTGCATCATTTATTGAATCCTGATTACAACAATTTTTTTCCGATGGTGCACAAGCAGTTTTAAAATCCCAAGTTTTCATAGTTATACCTATGACTTCATAGCCTTGCTCATGAAGCATCAAAGCTGCAACAGAACTGTCGAGTCCGCCACTCATAGCTACTAATACTTTGCTTTTTTTGGTCACCTTTTTTTGTTTGATTTTAAAACATAAAATTACAATAATTATTGTAATTGAAAAGTGAGAAATTTAACATTGAAATGATTTTCAATGAGAGAATGAATGTTTTTTTATAATGACGAATTTTAATCTAGGAAATATTTTATTCTTTTTCTTTATCTTTATAATTCACTAATCCTTTCAAAATCCCTTCAAGGTAAATTTCTTTCTTTTCTAATTTTCCGATTTCATCATAATACAACCAAACGCCTTCTTTTATATTGTTGGCATAAAGTCCTGAAATTTTTATTTTTCCTGACATATAAAAAAATTGGAACAAACCATCAATAGAATCTTTTTTATAACTGGCTTTTAATTTTGGTGTTCCATCGGTATAAAACATTAACCATTCCCCGTTTTTCTTTCCATCAACCCATTGAATTTGTTTGTTGATTTTTTTGTCTCGGAAATAACTTTTCCATGTTCCGTTTTTTTGATTGTCTTTATAAAATTCATCAGAAATTAAGTTGCCCTGAATATCAAAATAAAGCCATAATCCATCTTTGTTTTTTCCGATATACGAACCTTTTGCAATTAATTTTCCATTAGGATAGAACATTTCTGTTTTGCAAGTTTTTCCATTATCAGAAAAAATGGAGATAGTTTCTAATTTTCCATTTCCATAATAATATTTGAATTCGCCTACTGGATTATTGTCTTTGAAATTTCCTGTATATCTTATTTTGCCATTTTTAAAATATTTTACCCATTCTCCTTGCTTCTGTCCTTGAGCATCAGTTTTGTTTATCAAAGACGAATCTGTTTGACATACAGCCATGAAATAAGGTACAGCTATAAACGAAAGTATTAATATTAGATTTTTAATTTTCATTTGTTTATATTTTCGATTTAATTTATTTATTATAAATTTTTAGAAAATTCCAACAAGCTTCCAAAAACAAAATCGCTTATTTCGGCATTTTCTTTTATTAATTTTTTATCATCAGAAATAAAAACAGTTTTCATATTCAAGCGTTTTCCAAAATCCATGTCGCTTTTTGAATCTCCCAACATTATTGATTTTTCAAAAATTATTTCGGGGAAATCATTTTTAGCCTGCTGAGCCATTCCTGTTTCAGGTTTTCTGTTCTTACTATTTTTATTTT
>CAYLPA010000241.1:0-4510 GCA_964385385.1 uncultured Saprospiraceae bacterium
TTGGAAAAAGGAAAATCCGTGAATATATGCTAATGGCGAAGCAAAAATAAATTTTATCCCACTGACTATTAAAACTTCTATAAGTTTTAATAAATTTCCTGCTTCTAAAAATATATAATCCATTATTTATTTGTTATTTCTAAATGAGTTTTCAATTTAGAATTCTTAAAAAATCAATTGTCAAATATTAGACCAATTGTTAAATCTTCTTGCTTTCTCAGACAAAAATAAAATGCAAAGGGTTGCATAGAATTTTCAATAAATTTTATTTGTTTTTAACAATTAGTTTTTTCTGTTTCAATTTTATAAAGTTAAGTTTTTATTTATTTAGAAATCAATGTTTTTTTAAGATTTTTTTAAACCTTATTTTTGTCTAAATATTATAATGTTATTTTTGTTTTTTAAATTTTAAAGATATGATGAGAACTATTGTTTTTGCTACGAATAATGAACACAAATTATCTGAAATCAACAATATTATTGAAAAAAATTATCCAAACTTAAAAGAGAAAATAAAGATTTTAAGTTTGAAAGATATAAATTGCAATGAAGATATTCCTGAAAAAAGTTCTACTTTGGAAGGCAATGCGTCAATGAAAGCACACTATGTTTTTGACAAATTTGGTAAAAATTGTTTTGCTGATGACACAGGTCTTGAGGTCAAAGCATTAAATGGCAGACCGGGAGTTTTATCTGCCAGATATGCAGGAGAAAATGGAACTTATAATGACATAATGAATAAAGTGTTGGATGAAATAAAAAATTCTAAAAACAGAAAAGCAAGGTTCAGGACGGTCATTTCGCTTATTATTGATGGAAAAGAAACACTTTTTGAAGGTATTGTCAACGGAAAGATTTTAAATGAAAAACATGGCAATTCTGGTTTTGGCTATGACCCAATTTTTCAACCCGATAATTATAATATTTCTTTTGGTGAAATGCCTGCAGATGAAAAAAATAAAATCAGTCATAGATTTAGAGCAGTTCAAAAATTAATACAATATTTATGGGAATTATAAAATATTTGGTTTAAAAAATTCTGTAAATTGATATTTTATTTAATATTAATAGTATCAATTGTAGTGCTAAATCCTGCAAAAATTCCCAAGCCATTTTCGATATTTGTATAAACTTGTACAGGTTGTGAAAAGAATTTACCTTCGTTGGAATTAAGATATGCTTGATATGAAGTTTCATACCAATAATATTCCTTAGAAATTCTACTTAATGAAATGTAAATAGTTTGCACAATATCTTCTTTTCCATAAACACCCGTAAAATAGTAATCGCTTAATAATATATCGAAAGTGTAATTATTTCCATTAAATAAATCATCGGTAAAACTGATGGAATTATAATCCATTTTTGAATTAAGATCTGTAACCGAAGCATTTTGAGAGACAAAATCCATTGGATGTCTTACTAAGATAGAATCAATTTTTCCTGTTATTGAATCTTTTTTCTTTTCCCAGAAAGTTCCGCTTACACGAATTAAATAATATTCTTTTTCAGGATTATCCTGAAAAGTTAAATTAATTTTTCGATATAACTCTCCATTTAAGAATTCCTGCTGACCCCAACCAATGTTTTGAATTGCTATTCCACCGGGTAATTGATTTGACGCTGATACATTTTCATAATCATTATGAGAGACTTCAAGTGTATAAAGTTCACCAATTTCGGGTTTTTCAGTTAAAGAAGTATAAATGCCATTTCCTTGATTTGTAAGTACGATATTATTGTTTTTTGAGTTTGTAACAGTAACTTGTGCATTGTTAATCAATGGAATTTCAGTCGTATCATAAATATATTTACTTGCACTTATCTCAATATTCCATAAACTATCTGTATTGAACAAAGCATTCACAACCAATTTCGATTTAGTAAATTCAATAGGAATATGAACTTCTTTTTCGCAAGAAATCAATATTGAAAGCAAAAATATTAAATATAAAATTCGTTTCATTTTTTTAAAATTTTAAAATATACGATATTGAAGGTATAATTGTAAATAAACTCAGTTGTTTTAAAACTCTTTGGTTGTCTTCATTGTAATCAAAATATAAATAGTAAGGATTCATCCTATTGTAAACATTGTAAATGCTTATGTTCCACGACCTGTCAAATCTTCCTGAACTTCTTGTGAAAGTCGCAGAAATATCCATTCTATGATAAGCTGGTTCACGGAAATTATTCCTGTCAACATAATTATCAATAACATTAGTTACTCCTTTATCGCCATTATTATAAGAAGTTGCATTATATGCTCTATAGGTTGAAATAGGTAATGAAATCGCATTTCCTGTTCCATATACCCAAGTAAGACCAAGGTCTAATTGCCATTCTTTTTTTCCTAATTTTTTCTTTAATTCATGAACTATAGCAACACTAATATCATGTCGTCTGTCATATTTATAAGGAAAAGTCTTTCCAAAATTCAAATTATCAAACTGCCTGTTCGACCATGATAATGTGTAGCCAATCCATCCACTTGTGTTTCCTGCTTTCTTTTGCAAAAACAATTCTCCACCATAAGACTTTCCGGTTCCTATCTCAATTTTATTGTCCCAATTCTCCGACCCGCTTAAAAAAGATGCACCATCTTTATATTCAATAAGATTATTGATATCCTTATAATAACCTTCTATGCTTATTTCAAATTTGTTTTTAAATGTGTAAGCAAAACCAATTGCAAACTGGTCAGCTTCAATAGGAGGAACAGTATCGGTAACAGGAACCCATAAATCTGTTGGTAATCCAATTGTTCCATTTGTAAGAAGGTGAAGATTTTGGGTCATTCTTGCATAGGATGCTTTAAAAGAAAAATTTTCTCTTATTAAAAAATTTAGCGAAAAACGAGGCTGAAAACTACTGTAGTAAGTATCACTAACCATAAACATGGAATAATGTATGCCGGGATTGATTTTTAATCGTCTTCCAATTTTAATATCATCCTCAATGTAAGCTGATAATTCGTGAGCATAAATATTATTTGCTCCAAAAGTTGTATCAATATTTGTAGTTCCTTCTTCAACAACAAAAGCATTTACTCCCGGTGTAAATGTATGATATGTGTCTCCAAAACCAAATCGGATATAATGGTTTGGTCTCGGTAAATAATCAAAATCTATTTTTCCTCCCCAGTCGTAAATTCCTGAAAGGTAATCAAAGCCAATTTGTGAATTAAACGATGAATCGGGTGATGTCATATTATTATCTAAATCGTATTCAACTGTAAATTTATATTTGCTATAAGTAGCCGTAATATTTGCAAAAAGCTTTTTTGTAATTATTTGGTTATATCTTAATGCAGTAGTAATGTTTCCCCATTCTAAATTATTATCCCAAAGGTTTTTGTAGTTACGATTATTTTCAACGTAAGTGTCTTCAATACTTGTATATGCTTTATCCTTGCCAATATATGTACTAAAAAACAATCGGCTATTATTTGAAAATTTATGATTTATTTTTGCATTTATATCATAGAAATAATAACCTGCATCCCAAACTCCTTCTCCATCTTCTCCATCGCTTTTTACACTCGAATTTCCCATGAAAGGTTTCATTAGTAAATCAACATAGGTTCTTCTTCCTGAAATAATAAAAGAAGTTTTATCTTTAATGATGGGACCTTCCAATGTTAGTTTTGAAGAAATAAGTCCAAATGAAGCTTCCCCGGCAAGTTTTTTTGTATTTCCTTCTTTCATCCTAATATCCAAAACTGAAGAAGCTCTTCCACCATAACGGGCAGGAAATCCACCTTTAATAATTTCTACATTATTTATTGCACTGGAATTAAAAACAGAGAAAAATCCAAATAAATGCGAAGCATTATAAACAGGAACTCCATCAAGCAATATTAAATTTTGATCAGGACCACCGCCTCTTACATATAATCCGCTTGTGCCTTCGCTCCCTGACTGTATTCCCGGTAATAGCTGGATTGTTTTAAGAACATCTCTTTCTCCCATAAATGCAGGAAGATTTTCAATTTGCTTCATGGGTACCTGTATTGTACTCATTTGGGTCTTTTCATGAATCTTTTCAGATTTTGATGCTGAAATTACAACACCTTCGAGTTCATTATTAGAAATTAACGAAACATTCAGAAATATATCTGAGTTGAGCTTTATATTTTGTTTATGGGGATTATAACCAACGTAAGATACCGTAAATTCAATTTCCCCTGTATCAAGAGTTAAGCTGAAAAAACCATAAACATTAGTAATTGTTCCTTTTAATAATTTGCTGTCGTAAACAGATGCTCCTATTAATTTCTCGCCTGTTGAAGCATCTTCAACATATCCTGAAATAGTTGCTTTTTGGCTAAATGCTACAAAGCAAATAAAAGTAAAAAACAATGATGTTAATATTTTCATAAAAAAAATTTCAATTAATTTTAGAACTTTATTTGACTGTTTAGGATTTGATTTACATTACTTTTTTTGATTCTCTAACGCATCTTCAATTAATAATGTGATAAGCTCTTTATAATTTAATCCGAAAACTT
>CAYLPA010000242.1:0-4491 GCA_964385385.1 uncultured Saprospiraceae bacterium
AAGAATCTAAAATGTATTGGGTTTGAGCAGCAGAAATTTCACAAAAAGTATTTTTATATAATACTAGGTCAGAAATAGTGCTTACACCAGATATTTTTGAGTTTCCAAAAAAACTAACCCTGTTAAAAGTAACTGAAGTGTTTAAAAATAAACCCATACCTCCAGAATTAAGAAATTCAACATTATGATAAACCAGATTATTTGTTCCGGAATTATTCATTCCGGCAGTGTCGCCGGTAAATTTAATTATGGATGTTCCTGAACTGAGAGTAAAATTCAAATCATTTACAATCCATGTAGAATTTGTTCCAAAACCTGTTAAATAAAAATGTGAATTCACAAGAGTTAGACTTCTGTTAACACCGCTGATAGATTCAAATCTTTTACAATAAACAGTTTTACCATTTGTGTTTAGATTTCCTTTTTTAAGTAGAAGAACTGATTCAGTTCTGAAAGTATCAAGTAAAATCCATCCACCATTATTTCTATCAAAATAAACAGGATTTGGAAAGCTATTTCCTGCCATTAAAATAGTTTTGTTAGCAGTATTAGCTAAAAATCTTGTTTCGCATTCATATATTACATCCATACTTTGACAAAAAGCGAGAGAGCCATATATGTTTAAATTATACCCCACTTTTCCGTCAAAAATCGGTTGCCATGCAGTTACAATCCATGTCATATTTTTACATTCTGCAGTATCTACATTAATCTTTACGGTTTGAGTAGGATAACTAAAACTGTTGTTATCAAAAAACACATTGTCTGTTTTTCGTGGTACACAAGCACCACCGGGTCCACCACTGGACATTGACCAATGATTTGAATTATCCCAATCGCCTGTTCCTCCAACCCAGTATAAAGTTAAAGGTAAGGGAGGATTAATAATCCATCCGGTATTATTTCCTAAATCAATTGAATTATTGGCAATAAATCCGGCTCCGCCAATGCCTGCAATATTTTGTAATTTTGCCTGATCAACAACAACAGTTCCTGATGATTTGCTGAACTGTGCCTGAGTTAAACCATTAGAGAGTAATTTAATTCTATTATTACAATCACCTTCAGCTTTTAATCCCAGAATAAAGGTTTGTGTTTTCGAAGTTTCAAACGTGTATGTTTTTCCAAATCCAAGTATAAGGCTATCGTAGGTATTATTTCCGTTAATTCCACCGTCTCCTGCAAATCGTACTTTACCAAAAGTAGCATTGGTGGTTGTCAAAGTATTGATTGCAGATTTATTTGTAAAAGAAACATTATTATAAATTACTGTACCTATATGTTCAAATCCACCACCGGAAGAATTATTAATATATATTGTTGAGTTTGCAGCTGTTACTGTAAGATTTGTGCCATTCACTAACCATAATGTGGTAAATATTTCGGATGATGTAATGTTTAAAATCCTTGAATTATTATTTTGTGAATAAAATACATTGCATTTAAACTTTTTTCCGTTTGTGTTTAATTCTCCATAGTTAAATATCACTGAATTTAACACAGTAAATGCATCTGTTAATATGTATCCTCCACCAATTCCATTGAAATAAACCTTGTTTGGAAATGTGTTTCCTGCTGTATAAATTGTATGACCTGTTGTTAATGCTTCAAAATAGATTTCGCCGTTATAAGTAAGCGTTGTAAAAGAGCTTAGTTTAAATGAACCGAAAATTTTTAAGGCTGTTGTATTACCTTCTACTTTATGAGATTTTGTTGCTCCGCTAAAATCAAGGTTACGGCATGTTGTTATACCAAGATTCATATTTATTGTGTCGCCCGAAGCAATGAATGAATTATTATCAAAAAAAACATTGTCATTGGGCGAAGGAACAACAGAATGTTTTGAATTACCTCCTGATGATGTTGCCCAATGGTTTAAATCAGACCAATTTCCGCTTCCTCCAACCCAATAGTAATTACCTCCAAAACAAAGTGAAGTAGAAAGTAAAAATAAAAAAATGAGCTGTAGAAAAAATTTCATGTTTTTGATATTCAATGTAAAATTAAATAATATAAATTATTATTCTATTTTTTTGAGGAACAAAATAGCAATTTCCCTTGAATGAAAATAATTACATAACATATCTTTAGACTAAAGACAAGTAAAAAGGTTTAATCGTTGCAAAAATAAATGTTTGGAAAAAGATTTTAGCAATTAAAAACTACGGTGCTTCGTAAAAAGAAAAAATAATTTCAATCCTTTTTATTAGCAATTCTAAAACTATATTCTATAAATAATCCAGAGTTTTTTTCTCTAATTTAATAAAAGGAGCAACAGCTCTTTCATAAATTCCATGAATGTAAGCTATGGTCATTCCATAGTTTGAAACGGGTATTCCAGCATCAATAGCAGGTTTTAGCCTATTGATGATTTGTTTTCTTGTTATCACACAGCCACCACATTGGATTAACATTGCATATTCCGTAATATCTCTTGGCAATTCTGAAAGTCCCGAAACAACTTCAAACTCAAGTTTTTTTCCTGAATAATTTGAAATCCATCTTGGCAGTTTCGTTCGCCCAATATCATCACAAGAAACATGGTGTGTGCAAGACTCCAGAATTAGAATTCTGTCATTGTCTTTTAATTTGGAAAGATGTGGTGTTCCCTTAATATAATTATCGAAGTCTCCTTTATGATGAGCCAACATAATACTGAAACTTGTTAATGGAATATCTTTTGGTATGGATGAGTCAGCTTTTAAAAATGCCTGGCTATCTGTAATTACCAGATTTGGTTTAGGGTGCATTTTCCTGATATAGCTGTCAACTTCACGTTCTTTCAAAACAATTGCTATACAATCATTATCTAAAATATCCCTGATTGCCTGAACTTGCGGTAATATCAATCTGCCTTCGGGAGCTTCACTATCAATTGGAGTAATTAATAAAACAACATCTCCATATGAAAGCAGTCCACCCAAAATAGAATTGGAACGATATGCCGATTCAGGAGTGTTTTTTCTGATTAATTCAATTATATTGTCTGATTGAAGTCCATCTATTGCCGAGATTTCTAAAATATCATTTGCGTATTTGTTCTCTATGCTTTGCCTGAGCGAATCAGTTAGTTTTATCAAATCCGATTTATTATGAATAATAAAAAAGGGTACAGCAAACTTTTTAAAATTTGAAATCAATGTTTTTTCGTTTTCACCAAATTCATTATTTGCAATGACAAGAATAGCAAGGTCAACAGTTTTTAATGCCTGTATTGTTTTAGCAATTCGTTTCTTCCCTAAATCACCGACATCATCAATTCCGGCAGTGTCAACCAAAACGGCAGGACCAATTCCCTGTATTTCGATAGATTTCTTTACGGGATCAGTGGTTGTTCCGGCAGTATCAGAAACTATTGCAATTTCCTGTCCTGCAAGCAGGTTAATAATAGTACTCTTGCCATTATTTCTTCTGCCAAAAATTCCTATATGTGGTTTTGCATCTTTTCCTTTCACGCTAAGTCCTCTATATCATTAAGTGAAAATCCCAGCTTTAATAGATTTGAAGGCTTGAGAATTTCTTCGAGTTTTTCTTTTTTTATTATTTGAATTTTACTGTTTGCTTCAAAAACATTTAGTTTATGTTCTCTCATTTCCTTTGCTAATTCAGTAGCTTTATTATAACCAATATATGGTGTCAAAGCAGTTGTAATTGCCGGACTTTTTAATAATTTCTCAATTGCTTTTTCATTATTGATTTCTAAACCACTCAATAAGTTTTCAGCAATTGTTTTATCCATCGCAATTAAAAGTTTAAGACTTTCAATCAAAGCATGACCAATTACAGGAATATAAGCATTCAAGTCAAGACAGCCCTGAGCACATAAACTTGAAATCAGCATGTCGTTACTGTAAATTTTATGAGCAGCACTTATCGCAAATTCAGGAATAACAGGGTTTACTTTCGATGGCATAATTGAACTTCCTAACTGCTTTTGCGGAATACTCATATCTCTATCAGTGATTAGGTCAGAAGAGAGCAAACGAATATCTGACATCATTTTTTCGAGATTTACCGCATGAGATTTCATTATTGCATGAACTTCAACAAAAGTATCGAGATTGTTGGTGGCATCAGGAAGGTTTTCACTGCGGCTTATTGGAAATCCTGTTAATTTCTGTAATTCATTAATTACTTCCATTATAAAAAAGCGTGGAACTGCCAACCCGGTACCAACAGCACTTCCGCCAAGATTAACAACTTTAATTCTTTCAAAGCATTTCGAAACACGCCACCAATCTCTTGATAAAGCTTCGCTATAAGTACTGAAAAGCACTCCGTAAGACGATGGCACAGCGTCCTGCATTTGTGTATGAGCAATTCGCATGGTATTGCGATATTTATTTTCTAAAGCCTCAACTTTTCCCCTAAGTTTATTAATGCTTTCTTCGAGTTGATTTAATAATCCAATTACTGCAACTTTCAAGGATGTTGGAATTACATCATTTGTTGACTGATAAATATTTGCATCTTCAATTGGGTCAATTTTAT
>CAYLPA010000243.1:0-4462 GCA_964385385.1 uncultured Saprospiraceae bacterium
CATTATCACCTCTCAATTAATATATTGCCACTAATGTTTGGCAGCTGCCACGCTCCTCTCGCTTTTCTTCTTGCTTGGCTGTGGAGCTACTTGTTATGCTTATTTTTTCGAGTTCAAATAATCACTTTAAAATTACATTTAAAATATGGCAAATCGTAATTTTTTTTATGCCGTTATTTCATTTATTCAATTATTCTCTTTCGATGACTAAACTTCATCCCAAATTCCTCAAGTTCTTCAAGAACAGGATTGTATATCTCAGGGTAAATTGGTAATACTGAACCTCTCAATGTTATCTTATTTTCTAATATTAATCTTGCTGAAATAGCTACAGGTAACGAAACAGCCCTCGCCATAGCACTATCTCCACCCGGAATCCCATTAACAAACATTGTTGATGACCATTTTTCCCTTTTGCCGTTGAAATCAATTATAATATCATCGTGAACAATCGCCATATCTTTTTCTTGCTGTTGATATGACATTTTTTTCAGCATCAGATTCACTAATACATCAACATTTGAGCCTTTGGCAATAGCTATTTGTTTATCTTCGAAGAAACCTAGCCATCTTAATCTATTAATAAAATCATCGTTTGTTTCGAGATTAAAATAGTTGGCAATTGCCTTTGCTCCATCTTTAGTTGAGTTTGCAAGTCGACTTATAAACACATTATATGTCAGATTTTCATAATTATTAACAGTTGAATAATCTAACAGATTAAGCTTCATGAATTTTCTTATAGTATTGCACCAGCCTGTAAACCTGAGAAGACCTCTGTAGAAACTTACATTATCATCAAGTCCATAAGGTTCTTTATAAACTGCACATTTTCTGTTTGGATATGTTTCAAATGTACCGAGACCTTCAATGTCAACAATACGGAAATGATCAAAAAGATTGATCGTCTCTATAATTTTACCTTCCTTGATATATTCTCCGGAAGCCATAGCTGATTTCATCAATCCCTTTGGGTTCCACGAAAACTTGTAACCAAAAGGATTTCTATTATCTTCAAATGAAGGTAATCCTGCTCCATAAGAATCAAGACTGATAACTCTGCCACCTTTCCTTTCAATTTCATCAAGTGACTTTTTTATGCCCATGTGATCAATACCAGGATCTTCACCTATTTCGTTTAAGATTATCACATCTGCCTTTTTAGCTTCGTCATCCATTGCGGTTATTTCAGGATTTGTAAAATCTGTATGTATCATATGCTTTTTGTGCTTTACACATATTTTTGTTGTTTCCACTTGAAAGGCAGGAGGGATAAAGTTTACAACTAAATCAGCTTGAGGAACCAGTTTATCAAGCTTTTCCAAATCCTCAGCATTCCACTGAATTACAGTTGTATTTTCTCTTCCTCCTATTATTGTATGAGCTTTTGATATAGTTCTTGTAGCAATAGTTACATGATAATTGCATTTATCCAAAAAATAATCAACTAATGGTTTTACTACCATTCCAGCACCTAAAACTAATATATTCTTTTTTACCATTATACTATTTCCTCCAATTAAATTATCAAAATTACTTTAAATTTTTTAGGTCAAGAATTTTAATCCTCAGTTACTATAGTTACAATAAATAGGCATAATGTTTGGCAGCTGCCACGCTCTTCTTGTAAATCTTCTTGCTCGGCTGTGGAGCTGTGTGTTATGCCATTAAATTTCATCATAATTACTACTCTAACAGTTTCAAATGTCGTTATTTATTTGAGAAACAGTTAATATCCTACTTGCCAATATGTTTCTGGTTTCTTTATTATATCTTCCTTTTACAGCTTCAAGATGATCGATTAATTCACTTATATCACTATCCTTTTCAACAATTAAATACTTTATATCATCTGGATGAAAAGATAGACTTAAATGCTTAATTTTATTATTATAAAACTGTTTCTGTTGGGAAGTTTTTATTTTTGTAATTGGAATGAATGCTTGAACATCAACATTAATAATACTTGGAACATATCTCCATTCACGTTCATCTGCAAATCTATAATTACTATCTATAATTTTTCCATCTCTTTTCAATTCACCTTCATAATTTTTAATATATCTATATGTATTCATTATATTTAAATAGCTTTGACTTAAATTATTATGCTGTGCTTGATTATTTAATTTGCTTAAATGATGGTAAACACCATTTAGTCCAGTTATTAAATTATCTGTTAAATCACAATGACGATTAACATATAACACTGGATTTAAACCATTTCTGTTAGCCCAACTTTTCGACATACCGATTCCAAAATCACCATATTTCTTGATAAATGATTTTAGCTCCGATAGTTTTAAATCACAAAATGAAACCATTGGAACAGCAAATTCTCTATTATTGCTGGGAGCTATAATTTTTTCTCTTGCGTAAGATAATTTAAAATTGGTTTTCAAAATTTCGTATAATAATTTCTTTTTAGTGAAATGAAATAAAATATCTGGATAAAGGCTATTATTAGACATAATCTGACTCCTAGTTAATTCTAAATAATTTCAAATCAATGTTGACTATTCATTTTTCTACTAAAAAAATCATCGTAAAATACGTTTCCCATATTAAAAACAAATAAATTCAATTGGGATCTTGTTAATGCAGTGTAAATCAATTCAATAGTTTCAAATTGGTCATTTCCTTTTTCTGGTTCAATTATTAAAAATAGAGTGTGAGATTCCCAACCTTTAAAACTATGTATTGATGATAATTTTGTTGTTCCAGTTTTCATCCAAAAATGATTCTTTTTATTACGACGGATATTTTCAATTTTGTTGTAAAATTGTGATTCATCTGTTAGTTCTTCTTTAAGTTTATTCCAAAATTCTTTAGTTTCAAATGTCGTGATAGTATTTTCTTTTAACTCTTTGCGTATTAAATAGTCTATTTCTCTTAGATATTCTACTGTAGCAGAGAGAAAACAAATGTTAGAAGGATGGAAGTTGTATTTTTTTATTAAGTATACATATTTAGTAAATAAGTCTTTTGCTGTAGTTTCCATACCGAAGTTATAATATTGCAGTATTTTTTGATCAAAATCAAAAGTAGGATTTGTTAAAATTAGAAGTTCTTCGATGGAGTATTTTTTTGACATAAATTCTTTTTGATATTCTAAAGCCAATACTCCAATTTCGTTCGCAAAACGTTTTGATACATTTAATGTTTTATTCCATTTGCCTGGAATGCCAACTGTTCTTGGTTCTTTCGATTCATCAAGTTTGCGATTGTAAATATTTTGCTTTTCATCTCCAAAAACAACAAATTCACCATCCTTCATTAGAAAGTATTTAGTTACTATTTCAAGCCAGCTTGTTTCATAATCCTGAATCTCATCAATTAATATGGTTTGATATTTTGTTAATTTATTTTTTACAGATTCAAAAAAATTAGTATCTGTAAAAGGTTTCAAAGAATTAATCTCAAGCCCGTGGTTATTTGCTTCTGTTTTGATGAACTGATGATAATTTGTTATATAAAAATTTTCCCACGGGAATTCTTCTCTTACTTCACTTATTCTATCGTGAATATAATTCTTAAGTGATAAATTGTATGTAAGAATTAAAATAGTCGATTTTGTGCGTATGTATGCGTTAACCGCCCTTCTAGCTAAAACAAAGGTTTTCCCACTTCCTGCAAGACCCTTAATTTTTCTTCTAGGTTTTTGTTCACTTCTTATTAATTCAATCTGTTCTTTTGTGTAGATTATTTTTTTACCTTCTTCAATCATATGGAAAGGTGGTTGTAAATATCGTTTAAAACTAAAGTATAAATTATCATCAAACAATTTTGATTGTTGGTTTAGCCTAGTTAAGTTTAGAAAATTATCTAATTTGTTTTGAGTTAAAGAGTCCTTTCCCCAGCATTTAATAAATTTAACAAAATTTCTATACTTTCGAAATTCTTCTCCTTTAAATTTATCAAGAATAAAATTTTGAACATTTTGTTCATATTCTTTATGAAAATACACAACAGTATTTACAATTGCGTGATAATATTTATTATTAAGACTATTAGGTAAGAGTTTTTCGATATGCATATTAAATAAGTTGTTTTTATAGCTTCTTACTTGAGATAAGGGTGATTTTATTTTGCAATTATTTTTTTTTAAATACCAATCAGTTTTATTATCAATGCCATAATGATCAAGAATCCAATCTTTTACTTCAATTATTATAGCACCACCATTTCTTTTTAAAACAACAATATCTGGTTTATCACCATTAATAAAGGGTTGAAAAAAAACTTCAAAATCGGAATCAAGATGTTTTACTAAAAAATCCAAAATTGCTAACTCACCTTCTGTAGGTTTTTGATGAAGCATTTTTACCGTTTTTATATCTGGAAATAACTGTGCCATCAATTCTCCTCTATCACATATAAAAAATAGAACTGTCTTTTATTTAATATGGCATAACATATGTACGCTGCGCCAATAAAAATGTATACATAACTAACCTATAGT
>CAYLPA010000244.1:0-4459 GCA_964385385.1 uncultured Saprospiraceae bacterium
AGTTAGAATTATATTTTTAAAATTCTCACAATCCCTGTGGGATGTACTGGAATCGAACCAGTGACCTCATGCCTGTCAAGCATGCACTCTAAACCAACTGAGCTAACACCCCATTATAAAATATGAGGCAAAAATAAATAAAAAATTCAATATCTAATTTTAAAAAATATTGGTAATTATTTGCCAGCCTTAATTTTTCAACCCTTAATTCTTTCTCAATTCATCTTTACCCTAAAACCCTAAAGGGAATCAGAATTAAGAAAGAATTAAACATATGTTCGTCTAAATAAATTAACAATTTGAGTAAATCAGATTCCTGAAAAATCATCCTTTAGGACCGAGGCAAAATTTTGCAGGATTTGATTTACGGTTTTAAATACCGACTTTAAAAATAGATACGAATTCTGTTAGCAATTTATTAGAAAAATTTGAGTAAATCTCAAGCTCATACAGATTCTTATTATTATATTTGCCGAGTTATTATAGTCTTAATACAAAATTCAAATACATGAAAAAAATAAGTTTAGTTTTAATTGCAAGCATTGTTTTCTTTGCTCAAACATTAACTTTTGCTCAAAGCGATACAAAAGAATTATCATTAGAAGATATCTGGGCAAGTGGAAAATTTTATCCTCGTTCTGTTTCCGAAATCCGCTCAATGAATGATGGCGAACATTATTGTGTTTTAAAGGACAAAGAAATTGTTCGGTGCTCATACAAAACAGGTAAAGAAGATAAAAGAATTTTAACTAAAGTTCAATTAAACAAAGCAGTTGGAATTGACAAAATAAAAATCAATGATTATTCTTTTAGTTCTGACGAATCAAAAATTCTTATTGCAACCGAAACAGAAAGAATTTATCGTCATTCGGAAAAAGCAAATTTTTATATTTGGGATATAAAATCAGAAATCCTTAGTGAATTATCAAAAAATGGAAAACAACGATTAGCTGATTTTTCACCTGATGGCTCCAAAGTGGCTTTTGTTAGAGATAACAATTTTTTTATTAAAGACCTTGTTAAAAATACCGAAATTCAAATTACTAAAGATGGGAAGGACCGCCATATTATTAATGGAACAACTGATTGGGTTTATGAAGAAGAGTTTAGTTTTACTAAAGGTTTTTTTTGGTCGCCGAATGGGAAATACATAGCTTTTTATAAGTTTGATGAAAGCAAAGTTAAAGAATATTGGATGACTACTTATGGTGATTTATATCCCGAGAAATACAAATTTAAATATCCGAAAGCAGGAGAAGATAATTCAATTGTTAGTATTCATATTTATAATATTGTTGATGAAACTACAAAAGTTGTTGATGTTGGAGAAGAAACCGACCAATATATTCCAAGGATAAAATGGACTAAAAATTCAAATATACTTTCTGTGCAGCGAATGAACCGTTTGCAAAATAAACTTGAAATATTGTTTGCAGATGTAAGCAGTGGAAAATCCGAACTTGTTTATTCTGAAGACAACAAATATTATATTGATATTACTGATAATCTTAGATTTCTTGACGATAACACAAACTTTGTTATTACAAGTGAACAAGATGGCTATAACCATGTTTATTTATATGATTTCACACAAAAGCAATCAATTCAGTTAACAAAGGGTAAATGGGATGTTGTAGAAATAAAAGGTGTTAATGAAAGCAAAAAATTAGTTTATTATATTTCTGCTGAGGATTCACCTATGGACAGATATTTATATTCTGTTAAATTTGATGGAAGCAAGAAAACAAAAATATCTAAACGCAATGGCTGGAATGATGTAAAATTTAGTAAAAATTACAAATATTATATTAATACATTTTCTGATGCAAACACTCCTCCGGTTTATTCAATTAATACTTGTAATGGTGAAGTAAAAAAAGAACTGGAAAACAATTCTGCTTTACTGAAAAGAATGGAAGATTATGGTTTTTCAAAACAAGAATATTTCACTTTCAAAACTTCGGAAGATGTTGAGTTGAATGCCTGGATGATTAAACCCAAGAATTTTAATCCTAAAAAGAAATATCCTGTATTTGTTTATGTTTATGGAGGTCCCGGTTCTCAGACAGTCGAAAATAGCTGGGGATGGTTTAATTTTGTTTGGTTTCAGATGTTAGCTCAAAAAGATTTTATTGTTGTTTCGGTTGATAACAGAGGAACAGGTTTTAGAGGAGAAGAGTTTAAAAAATGCACATATCAAAAACTTGGAAAACTTGAAACAATAGACCAAATAGAAGCTGCAAAATGGTTAGGACATCAGCCTTATATTGATGATGATAGAATAGGGATTTTTGGATGGAGCTATGGAGCTTATATGTCAACTTTATGTATTACAAAAGGCGCCAGCTATTTTAAAATGGCAATTGCCGTTGCACCTGTTTCAAACTGGAGATATTATGATAATATTTATACTGAAAGATTTATGAGAACTCCTCAGGAAAACGGAACTTCTTATGATGATAATTCTCCTATATCTTATGTTAGCAGTTTAAAAGGTAAATATTTATTGGTTCATGGTACTACTGATGATAATGTTCATGTTCAAAATTCCTATGATTTAGTTACTGCTTTAGTGAAAGCCAACAAACAATTTGATATGCAATTCTATACTAATAAAAATCATGGTATTTATGGTGGAAATACACGATTGCATTTATATAAGAAAATGACTGATTTTATAATTGAAAATTTGTAAAAGGCTATATATTATTTTGAGATGTTGGAAATGAAATAAAAGCTAACAGCTTGGAATAAGAACATGAGTTTTCCGAAATTTACAAATGTTTATTCAACACTATAAACAAAACTTAGAAAAAATAAGGTAATAAGGTTGCAGAATGTGTTTATGTTTTTTACTAAGGTTATTAGCTTAAATCCAGACAGATTCCTTTTAAGTCATAAGGTTTATATTAATGTAATAATGCGAATCAAGGGTTGGATTTTCTAACTTATTTTTTTATAGCCACTAAGACTCAAAGACTCAAAAAAAATCACAAAGAAAATATAAAAAAACACAAATTGCAACTTACTGAAAATTTGTGTTTTAGTGTCTTTGTGGCAAAAATGTTCTTAATCCTTGATTCGCATTAATAATATGTCGTTATATGATTTCTGCATAATTCCAAAACCTTATTTTGTAAAAATAAACCTTAGTAAAAAAACATGACGACCACCTCACAAACCTTATTAAAACAAACTTCACTAAAGGTCAATAAACGCAGGTTAAACAATAAGTGATTGAGTGGAATTTACATCCTTTATTGGACTATTAATTTTAAATGTCTGCTGAAAAATAAATTCTCCCATTCTGTAAGCAGGTCGGACACTATTTATAAAAGAATTTCCCGAATTATTGTCTTTCACCATCATAGTATTTAACAATAAATGCATATTTTTCAACTTTCCTTATTTGAATTAAATGGCTTTTTGCTTTATTGTAATTACTAAATGTTCCAACAGTATATTTATTTAAACCATTGTGAAATTCTTCCCTGATAGGCTCTGTAATATTATAATGATTTGAGAGCAACGAAGGTGTTGTTTTTCCTTTTGAAAAAGCAGCAATTTGAATTCTGTATTCAACGCCGGGTTGATAAGTTTTATCAAATTTTGCCGGTGAATCTTGTTGGATATGCTTGACATCTTTTAGTGAGTTTAATCTATTGCCATTGTTAAAAGCAACAACAAATGCACCCTCAACTTTATTTTCATTTCTTAGTTTTGTTTTATGGGTGTTGGCTTCATTATATGTTTTGAATGAGCCATTAGAATATTTGGTATAACCATTATGAAAATCTTCATATACAGGTCCTGTTAAGTTATATCTTTGTGCAATACGATTTGGTGAATCTTTTCCTCCATAAATAGCTTTTACCTGAACACGGTATTCAATACCGCTTTTAACTTCAGTAGTTGGTTCTGTTGTTACAACTTCTTTGGTAATGACTTCTTCGGTAACGACTTCTTCAACAACTTCTTCCTCTAATTCTGCTACAATTATTTGCTCAATTACGAATGTTTTGTTCTTAAACTGATGAATTTTATTTGTACCATTTTCATCGTATAAGAATATTCCGGGAATTGTGTAACCACTTGATTTAATATCTACTACTTTAACTTTGAACGAAGAAACAAGAGTTGGTCTGTCAGGTAATTCTTCCCAGCTTAAGCTTGCTACCTGATCTTTAAAATTGAATTCTCCGTTAGTTTCATCAGTTTTCATTGCGGTAAACCCAAAAGGTAAAGTCTGTTGAATTCTTCCTTTTCCTGTTATTGCTCCTTTATTTATTTGAATTTTTATATTAAATTCTGAATTTTGATAAACGCTGTCAGGTAATTCTGAAAAAACATTAATAGCGATGGGAGTTGCAGCATCAACTTTAACTTCTTCAGCAATAATTTCAACAGGTTTTTCTGGTTTAATTTCTTTTGGTGGACGTACTCTTTTAGGTACTTGACC
>CAYLPA010000245.1:0-4456 GCA_964385385.1 uncultured Saprospiraceae bacterium
TTGCTGATTATAGGAATTTTCGTTTTAACTTGTTTGTAATATACTTTTACTTCGACAATTCCATTCTCGGTAATAACTTCAATATCAAAATTTTTTTTTTTTAAATTCTCGTCAGGACAAATATATAGAACATTAACATTGCAAAAAGCTTTAAGAGCGAGAGCATGTCTTTGAACAAATAAACCCCACATGGAATCATTACGATTAGGATACCATGCCGACAGAAAAAGAACATTTAACTTCTTAGAATTATCCATTTATTATGATAAAGAATTTTTTACAAATTAACAATAAACGTAAAATTTACTATCCATCCTTTTTAACCGTAAATTCTTTCTCAATTCTTATTTACCCTGACCCTAAAGGGAATCAGAATTGAGACGAATTTTCTCCTTTTGTAAATTTAAAATAACAATTTTAGTAAATCAGATTTCTGTAAAATCATCCTTTAGGACCGAGATGAAATATTACAGGAAGTTGATTTACGGCTTTAAATAACGACCCTAAAAATAGATACCTATAAACGAACAAACATTTAAATTTATTCTACCATAAAACATATCTTTCTTATTTAATCTAAAATTTAACAGATGAAATCTTTGATAAAATTAATAATTATTTCTAATTTTGCAGCCTATTTAATCGTTTTGCAAGAAAACTATCTTATTTTTGAGTGTCTGATAAGAAGACACTAAGAACAAGGCTTGCGATGACATGAATATCAGGAGTTTATTTTTGTAAATGACTGATAATTATGTCAAGTATAATGTTTTATTAGTGTTTTCTTGCAGACACTATTAAAAATGGTGATTGTAGCTCAGTCGGTTAGAGCGCTGGATTGTGGTTCCAGAGGTCGTGGGTTCGATTCCCATCATTCACCCTAATTTTAACAAACTTACCATTGTAGAGAAAATTCACGAATTTTCTCTACATTTTTTTTTACAACTTAAATTTATTAACAAATGTCTTTTGATAATCTGCCCAAGATTTTGAAAGATGAACATCTTCTCCGAAATATTTTATTATTGGTTCATATCTTTGCACACTTAAATAACCCGGAACAACAGACAATAATTGAAATTTTTCGTTTAAATAAACATAAGAAGGATAAGACATTTTTCCCTGCAACAATGCTACAGCAAATTGATGAGATGACCTTCGAACACCGGGTTTAGGATTAACATAAACATTATCTTGATAAACTATAGTATCTGAACTTTCAGCATTTAATTTTACACAATAATAATGTTTGTTCATATATTCTGCAACATCAGGATTTGAGAATGTTGTAACGTCCATTTTTTTACACCAACCACACCAACTTGTGTAAACATCAACAAATATTTTTTTAGGATGTTTTTTGTTTAGCTCAACAGCTTCTTCAAAACTATACCATTTTATTTTTTTGCTTTCCTGCGAAAAAGAAAAAACCGAAGAAAATATAAAAAAAATAATTACTAAAACCTTTATATAAATTCTCATAAAAATAACATTTTATAATCTGAATAAAAAATACCTGCCTTTTTAAAAAAGCAGGCAAATTTATTAATTTTATTCAAACCTGAAATTAATTTATTAATGCAAATCAAGGGTTAAGAATATTCGTTGCCACAAAGACACTAAAACACAAAGTTTCACTAAGTTGTAATTTGTATTTTTTTTTCTTTATGAATTTTTTTGAGTCTTTGAGTCTTAGTGGCTATAAAAGGATAAGTTAGAAAACCCAACCCTTGATTCGCAATTATAATATAAGAAGAAAATTAAATAATAATTCTTTACACCAAATGTTTCTCTATCAATTCAAACAGTTTCTGTTTCTTAATAGGTTTAGAAATATAATCATCACAACCGGCTTCTAAAGCTTTTTCATTATCTCCTTGCAACGCATAAGAAGTTTGGGCAATAATAATAAGTTCAGGACGGATTTTTTTAATTTGTGCTGTAGCCTCATATCCGTTCATATCAGGCATTTTAACATCCATAAGCACCAGAGAGATTTCAGCATTATTTTTACTCATTTCAATAGATTCTTTGCCATTTTTTGCATGTATAGTTTTAATGTCCATTATTCCCAATAAAATTTTCAATAGAGTATAACTTGTTAAATCATCTTCAGCAACAAGAACAGTTTTGCCTGAAAATTTGTTTTTAGTTTCCCGGATATCCAAACTACTTATTTTTTCCTGAGTCTCAGGTTTGTTTTTAGGCAATGTAAAGTAAAATGTTGAACCTTTTCCTTTTTCTGATTCTACCCAAATTTTACCACCAAGAAGTTCAGTAAAATTTTTTGAAACCGTTAAACCTATGCCTGTTCCGTCATATTTTCGTGTATGAGAATCGTCAGCCTGGCGGAAAATATCAAAAATAATATTAATTTTTTCTTCAGGAATACCAATTCCTGTATCTTTCACCCAAAATTTGAGCATTGGTACATTGTCAATAATTTCTTTTTTATAATTACACTCAATATATCCTTCATGAGTAAACTTTATAGAATTTTTTAAAAGATTTATTAATATTTGTTTTAATTTTTGTTTGTCAGTAAAAACAAGCAAATCTTTATCTTTTACTTTTGTTAAACAACGATAATCCACTTTAGGTCTATTGACTTTAGTTTGCTCAATTGAAATTATTTTATTTACTTCATCAAATATTTCAGCAAGATTATAATAGTCTTTAAGAATTTTCATTTCACCACTTTCAATAAGAGAAATATCAAAAATATCATCAATAATGTTTAACAAATGTTTACCACTTTCGTTTATCATTTTATTATAATCTACTACTTTATCCATCGGTAAATCTTCATCTATAATATCAGAAAAACCAATAACTGCATTAAGAGGTGTTCTTAACTCATGCGACATTGTATTTAAAAAAGCAGTCTTCAAGCGGTCTGATTCTGTGGCTTTGAAAAATGCATCCTTCAAATCCTGTTCTGTTTTTTTTCTTTCAATAGAAATACTTACCTGATGAGAAACAAATTCAAGTATTTCCATATCTTTTTTACTGTATGCATTTTCATCTTCATAGCTTTGTACAGCAATTACACCAATCGATTTTTCTGCAATTTTGAGAGGAATACCTAGCCAAATTTTTGACTTTGAAGGAAATGGATGAATATCCCCTGTTTTTATCAGTTCTTTTACTTTTTCCTTATTGACAAGTAATGATTTCTGCGTTTTTAGCACATAATTCGTCAGAGTTTTACCTGCCGGAAAGATTGTGATATCTTCCTTCTCATCAAACCGATAAGGCATTGAAAACATATCAGTTTTTTCATCATAAAGCGCAATATAGAAATTAGTAGTGTCGATGATAGCTCCTAAATCCTCTCTAATTTTTGTAGTTAAGTCTAAAAGATTATCCGTAATATTGGTTGCGTTTGAAATATTGTATAATACGTTTTGAACTTGCTCAGCTCGTTTACGTTCAGTAATATCTTTTATCGAGCCTAACATCCTATTAACCTTTCCATCATTTCCGGGCAAAAATATACCATGATGCTCAACACAAATATAAGAACCATTTTTTTGCAAAAACTGATAATCTGCATCAAAATCCGAGCATTTTTTTTCAGCTTCAACAAATTTAGCAAGGATTAATTTACGTTCATCAGGATGAATCTTGTCTGTCCATTTATTTATATCAACTAATTGAAATTCTTCAGGAGAAAAACCTGTAATTTGTTCAATAGCTCCTGCCCAAATAATTTTACCTGTAACATGGTTATAATCATAAACCAATTGACCTGTTTTCTCGGTAGTTATTCGATAAGTCTCTGCACTTTTTTGTATTACTTCTTCTGTCAGCTTGCGCTCGGTGACGTCTCTGAATATTCCTATCATAGAAATTAATTTACCATCTTTAAAAATACCATTTCCATTTCCCTCCACCATGATTTCCTTTCCGCTTTTAGAAATAAAAATCGTCTCAAAATTAATGCTTTCTCTCTCTTTGACTTTCTGTATCATCGCACCCATTTGTTGTAATTTGTCTTTACGAATTATATCGAACACCTTAATATTTTTCACTTCTTCCTGAGAGTATTCCAAAGTCTTCATCCATTTCTTATTCACGGCTATGAATTTCCCGGTGGGATTGTTGATTTGGATGAGATCATTAGCATTGTTGAATAAGTTGAAATACCGTTCTTTAGTGGTACGCAGTGCTTCCACTGTTTGCTTGATCTCGGCAATATCAGTTACAAACGAAAAAGATCCGGCAGGTTTCCCTTTTTTGTCAATCAAGGAAGTTACATTGAAAATAGTTGGAAAATTAATACCATTTTTCATTTTCAGTATAATTTCGTAGGTTCTGTGCAAGGAAGTTGTTATTTGTGAAATTTGTTTTTTTAATATTTTAAGGTTCTCATCATTAACAAAATCAAATGGCGTTTTACCAATCATCTCACTTCTTGAATAGCCAAGCATATCACAAAGTGATTGATTTACAT
>CAYLPA010000246.1:0-4446 GCA_964385385.1 uncultured Saprospiraceae bacterium
ATGAGTTTTTGCCATGCATAAATTCATCGGTTGAATTCTTTTAAAATAATTCTGGAGTTTTCAATAATTTAGTCATCCGATGAATAAGTTACTTTATTAATGCAAACTCTATCTAAACCTATTTATGAAATACAACCAAGGGCAGAATAATAATCTCAAAAATATTTCCATAATTTTCATTGTAAAAAAACAAGCTTTTACTACTTGTAATACAGACTTTTAATATCTATTTTAACAACCAAGATTTTTAAATTAAAAAAAAATTGTTAATAACTATTAAAAAAAACTTCAATTTACAGGGTAACCTTTGTGTGTTTTCTGACATATATATATAGACATATAATTTACATTACTAATATTTATACACAAATTAAATATTATACTTATGTCCTCTATTATAAAACTTTTTCTTACTCTTAAAATAAATTTTCTTAATACGGCATTAGTGCGTAATTTTTATAAATTATGCAGCTTCTTATATAACCGTCGTCGTTTTAGTAAAGCTAGTTTTAACTCACGAAGCTTTAGCAAAGGTTGTTTATCTATATACGTAAACAAACATTACAGAGATTTTCTTGAATTCTTTCCTGCGTATGGATTTTCATGAATTCGTAAATACTTCCGAAACTCTTTATTAATGGATGAGAGATTAAATATATACGTTTGAAATTAAATTTTCAATTAACCATTTTAAAAAATGTTAAAATTATTTATTCATAAAAAATTAATAAAAATGAAAAAGAAAATAAAAAAATATAGCACTTTATTCGGAATAAGTTTAGTAACTTTATTGCTGATTATTAGCACAACACTTTTAAACCAAAGTTGCTCTAAAGAAGAAAAAATTAAAGATGAAAAAACTATTAAAAATTCCTGTCGTTTAATGGGTGATTCTCTTGAAGACCATATAATAGAGTTCATTGAATTATTGAATGATGTTCGTGAAGAACCTGAAAATGAAGACTGGGAGGATATTAATTATTCAGATGAAGAAACCGTTTGGAATATTGAAGCAGCATTAAATTTTCACTACTCCTGCATTTGGGTTTATAAGGAAGGTGAAGATGAGAAAGACCTTTTTTATGATACCGATTTGACAGAAGAAATTGAACACAATGAAAGTGATGAATTTAACATTGTTGACATACTTGAAGTTTTTGATGCTTTTGCTGAAAATATTGAGGAATTGTATGATGATATTGATGAAGAAGACAAACATTTGATAGTTGTTGATGTTTCTGCTGAAGATATTGTAGGAGATGGGGAGATTAATATGATGGGAATTTTAGGTGCACCAAAGAATTTATCAATTAATAAGGATTGGTACTGGGGATTTGACTTAGGTGATTGCGACGGAAATGAAGTTGGTTATGACGCAATTGATGTTATTAAATCTGATGCAAATAATTATACTCCAGCCTGTTTTTGGGTAAATGTAATCACTATCACAAAACATCCAAATGATGTCCCAACTACATCTAATCCTTATGGATATGAGTCATCACAATTGTTTTCTTATGAGAGACCTCCAGATCCATGTATTTGTTCAAATGCCTTGAAGTATTATAGTGCACATTTATCTTCAATAGCTTCAGATTACGATATTTATCTCTACAAAGATATATCTTTTATGAATTTGAAAGAAGATCTAATGCCAAGCGGCAATAATCCGTATCCCATTTGTCATTATACACTAATTTCTTATGGTGAATACAGTGGACCTGCTGGTTATATAAATTGGCCCAATACATATCAATAAAAGATGATTAAAATTAGCAGGTAGATAATAAATTCTACCTGCTTAAATTAAATAATTATGAAAAAAGTACTTTTTATTATTGAGTTGATTTTTTTATTACAATTTCAATTGTTTTCTCAAACCACATTTGAAAAATTGGTTCATTCTAATAATAATGATTATAGTTTTCGGGCAATCGAGGATAATAACGGTAATTTATATGTTACAACAAGAAGCGACAGCAATAGTTCTGCTATTAATACTTTATTATGGAAACTGGATAAGTATGGAAATTTAATAAAAGATACAATTATTAGTTCACAAATCAGTAATAGAAATTGTATAATAACAAATCTTATTATCTACAATAATTCCTTGATTTGTTTGGGATTTAAAAATAATAATACCTTCCCATACAATACTAAACTTTGGTATCTGAAACTTGATTTAAGTTTAAATTTGATTAATGAAAGAGAATTTTTTATCTCCGACACTCTAACATTAGCATATTTTAATTCCATTATTGACAATGACACAAATATTGTTTTAGCTGGATATCAAATTAATCATAATAACTTTAATATTCCTCCGTTTCTATTCAAACTAGGAATTAATGGTGATTCTATCAACTCAAATTTAAATATTACACCTTTTGGAGAGTTCTATAGTTTACTCCAAAATCCAAATTCTAATGGATATTATGTTTTTGCAAATCATATTTTCACATCTTCAAACAGCAGAATTATAAAAGTTAATTGTAATTTAGATACAATTAGTTCAAATGAAATTGCCCCATCTGATATGAGAAAATATTATCATTCAAAATGGATTAGCGATACATCATTTATAATAAACAGTGTTTTATTTTATGATGGATTCCCCGTTAATAATAACAGGGATATGATGGTGAGTGTTATTGATACAAACTTCAATATTCTTTATCAGCAGGAGTTTGGAAAAGATACTGTTTATGATTATCCGGGATTATATAATGGGGTTTCAGTAAGTGGTGACAATGTTTATATTGGGGGAACTACAAATCTTTCAGTATATAGTCTATACGTTGGTATCGGGCAACCTTCGTGGTTCTACCTTATTAAAATGGATAAAAATCAAAATGTAATATGGGAAAAACGTTATGGTGGTGATACATATTATTTGTTAAACAGTATTTATGCTACTTCGGATGGAGGTTGTATTATGGCAGGCACACGTAAAAACAGTGATGTTACAGATAATACAGACATTTATCTCCTAAAGGTTGATAGTAGCGGATTCTTTTGTTGGGAAAGAGAAATTAAATTTCCGAAAGAAATGGCAAAAATTTTTCCAAATCCTTTTAACAATAATATAAACATAGAACTACCGAAAACACATCAAAATGCTGATATTTATATATTCGACATCTTAGGAAAATTAGTTCTAAAATCAACTATTTCTGATACAAAAACTATACTTAATACTGCCGGATTGCCAAATGGAATTTACATTATAAAAATTGTAGCCGAAGGAGAAAATATCTTCGTTGGAAAAGCTATTAAAGAATAAAATATTTCACATACTATATCGTTATATACCAAAACTTTTGTTAATGAAAAAAGTACTTTTTATTATTGAGTTGATTTTTTTATTACAATTTCAATTGTTTTCTCAAACCACATTTGAAAAATTAATTCATTCTGATAATAATGATAATTGTTATAGGGTTATAGAAGATAAATCAGGGAATTTTTATGTTTCTGTTGTAAGATATGGCAATAACTACAAAGCCTATATATTAAAATTTGACAAATTTGGAAACCTGCAAAAAGACACTATTATTAGCTCTCCAAATAATATCCAACATTATATAATAGATGATTTATTATTGTATAATAATTCAATAATATGCATTGGCACAAAATATAATCTCTCAACGCCTTATAATTCAAAACTTTGGTATTTAAATCTTGATTCAAATTTGCATGTTATTAAAGAACAGGTAATAAATTTTTCCGATTCGCTTAGAATATATTATTTTAATACTATTATTGACTCGGACACAAATATTGTTTTAGCAGGTTCAAGTCTTCATCATAGCCCTCTTTATTTGCTGCCATTTTTATTTAAACTTAAAATAACAGGGGATTCTATCAATTCAAATTTGAGTATTACACCTTTTGGAGAATTCTATAGTTTACTACAAAATCCAAATTCTAATGGATATTACGTTTTTGCTAATCATATTTTCACATCTTCAAACAACAGAATTATTAAAGTTAATAATAATTTAGATACAATTAGTTCGTATGAAATTGCTCCGTATGATATGAGGAGATATTACCACTCAAAATGGATTAGCGATACATCATTTATAATGAACAGTATGTTTTTTCATTATGGATTTCCTGTTCCTGATAATAACAGGGATATGATGGTGAGTGTTATTGATACAAACTTCAACATTCTTTATCAGCAGGAGTTTGGAAAAGATACTATTTATGATTATCCGGGATTATATAATGGCGTTTCCGTAAATGGCGACAATGTTTATATTGGTGGGACTACAAATATTTCGATATCTAATCTGTATGTTGGCACAGGGCAACCTTCGTGGTTCTACCTTATTAAAATGGATAAAAATCAGAATGTATTATGGGAAAAACGTTATGGAGGTGATACATATTATTTGTTAAACAGTATTTATGCTACTTCGGATGGAGGTTGTA
>CAYLPA010000247.1:0-4444 GCA_964385385.1 uncultured Saprospiraceae bacterium
TAAAATAGCAAAATAAAGATGCTTGTTTTTACTCATCATAACTATTTCAAAATATATTTTTAGAATTTATGTAATTTATTAACTCAAAACCTACAAAAATATTTCATTTTTTTCAATCAGAGGCAATTTATTTGAAAATTACTGAGAATAATATTTTTTTCTTCTATGGATTTATAAATATTCAGATATAATAATCGCTAAAAACAGGAAAGGATTTGTGGGGGAGCGGAAGGAAAATAACTCTGCTCGGTAATTAGATTAGTTGTAATTTAAAACTCCAAAGCAAATTCGACCCATCATCATTGCAAGCGATACGAAGCAAGTCCGTCTGGATGTAACGAAGCAATCTGTTTGAATTAGCTCCGCAATAAACTTCCTTTGCTGGCGCTCGTCTCCAGACGAGTGCCTTTACTATCAATAAGTTTTGCACGATTTCCATCTTGCCAAATTTTGTAATTTTTAATTCTTGTCAAATGCTTACCGGCTTCGAAAAACTTTTTTAAAGTTCTATTTGCTTCAACAGAATTTTCATTAGTAAGCTTTTTAATAATAAGATTGGCTGTAAATTTCTTTAAATCTCTCAAAATTTCAGATATTGTGAATTTCCCTGTTGCTTGTATAATCATTTTACAACTGTCATCAGCAAGGACATTTAAACAATCTGTTATTGTGAATGTTACAAAATAAACTTCATCGCCTTCAAATATTTTATACTTATCTGACATTAAAATGCAAGATAATAAATTTGATAAGGCACTCGTCAGGAGACGAGCGCCAGCTGGGGAATTCTGAAGTTTTTGTCCTTTTCTTTTACCACGAGATACAATCTCGCGGCAGCGGGGAAAAAATTACATTTTATTGCATTAAATAATTATTTTTAAAATTAGAAAATATTTAATAAATTTGGGTTATTAAATTATGGATATTTTATTAATTTTATAAAGAATACAATCCATCAACAAAAAAAATAGACATGAATAAATTTGATACTTCAGAATATAAAGTGACATATTTGTTAGGAGCTGGAGCAAGTGCAGAAGCTTTGCCTACTGTAAAAGGAAATAATGGTGATGACGGTCTTTCCTACAAATTTCAAGTTATGGCTAATGAACTAAAAACAAACAAACTCATTAGTGACATACACAGGGATTTTAGTAATGAATTATCAGCAAATCTTTTATGGCTAGCTGATGGTTCTAATAAATTTGCAACAACTGATACTTATGCTAAGTTCTTATATTTACAGGATAGAAATAGTTTAGTGAAGTTAAAAAAAACTTTATCCTTGTATTTCACAATTGAACAATTTATCAATCATAAGATTGACAAAAGGACTTTAACTTTCCTGACAACTATCATGCAGCTAAATAACATATTTCCAACAAACATAAAAATACTAAATTGGAATTATGATTTTCAAATTCAACTGGCTGCGGAAGTATTTAGGAAGGAAGAGTTTCATCCTGGAACTGTATATTTTCATTCTCCTCCACTTATTGGATATTACCCAACTTTAGGTAGTGAGTTTTTTACAAATAGTAATATTGATAATAACGCAATCTCAATGGTTCATCTCAATGGCATTGCAGGATTTTACTTTCTTGAAAATGAGAATACTATTTTAAATCTGTTTTTAAATAAAAGACCAAAGGATATTAATGAAATATTTGAAAAGGTTAAAACTCATAGTGATAGAAAATACGATCTTTTAACATTTGCTTGGGAAAAAGATACAAAATCTTCAAATATCCTTAGAGCCAGAATTAAATATGCAAAATCAATTATCAATGAAACTGATATTTTAGTTATTATTGGATACTCATTCCCTTTTTTTAATAGAGATATTGATAAAGAAATATTTAAAACTTTAAATGAAAGTGGAAAGCTCAAAAAGATTTTTTATCAAGACCCATATCGAACAGGAGCTTTTTTGAAAAATCAATTTGAATTGTCTGATGAAGTGAAAATAGAACACATAGAGTATAAAGATAATTATTATGTTCCAATAGAATTGTAATTTAAATCTTAAAAGACATAAAGTTATATAAACACATAGATGAAATTAGCAGATATACACACCTACAAAAATGGTAGAAAAAAAATAACTTTCTTTGAATTGGGAATATATGATTTATTGAAAAACAAACTTGGATTTCGATATACAAAAATTAACGACAAAGGCCATTATTTGAAAGAATTTAATGGAATTTATAAAGTTGTAAACTTCTTTGATTTACGTGACGAATTTGTTAAATACTTGGGTGATGATTTTGGAAGTATGGAAATATCAAAGGAAATAGATTTTCATACATTTGAGAATGAATATTACAAAATAAACCCAATAAGAAATGGTCATTTTGCAAAATCTTGCCTAAAGAGAGATTTTTATTTATCTCCGTTTAATGAACATTTAATTTTGCTTGAAATTGATTCGAAGTATAGATATACCTGTGAGAAAGAAGAAATACTCAACTTTTTTAATATTGAAAAATTCACAGAAAATATTGATAATGTTGGTAATTTCAGTAAAGGGACTCCTATATTCTATAAAAAAATATCAAAAAAGTATTATCTCGTTTTTGTAGTGTTTTGCAATTCAACAAACCAGACTATTATCATAGATTTTTATAAAGTAGAATCGGAATCTGAAAAGGATTTCCTAATTAAAAAAACTAACAAGTTTATTCTGATTTCATCATCATTTAATTTGGATAGAGACAGGACTTTATATGAATCAAATAAATTAGAATAAGTATTTATAAAATAATAATAATAAACTCATAGGATGGGGTGGACATACTCGAAATATGATTAATCGCATCAAAGACAATAGGAGTTTGAGTATGCAAAAATGGGAAATCTATGAGCGTATTCGAAATTCAAACAAAGTAAAGACTAAGAAAAAGTTAATCCCCGCTACTGAACGAATCATTTCGTGTGGCTAATGAGTAAAGTTCTGAATAAAATGCGTTATCAATTATTCTTATTTTTTTGTTGATTGTCTTATTATTCTCGTTTTAGAATAAATTCATTTTTTTCATCAAAAAAACCTTTCTTATACATATTATCTTTAAAATATTCTTTTAATTCAATCTCATTGGTAAATTTTTGTTTAACATATTCATCAGACACCCATGCTACTTTCAACTTATCCTTTTTCTTTATAATTCTAAAAAAATTAAAACTTCTATCTCTCTCAATATTTTCTAAATTTAATAATTGCATCGATTCAAATGTTGTTATAAAACCACGATAACGATAAATTTCAGTATCTTTTGGGCATAATACTTTCAACTCAAGATAATACTCAAACTTGTTAAATTGAAAAATTTGGTACTCCTGTTTACAGTCTTCACCTTTAATATTGTCACTATACCATTTTCCAAGTATAAGTGAATCAATTTCTGTAGAAGGATTTTTTTCTAATGCAATATCAGAATCATAAGGACATCCTGAAAAAAAAATTAACAGCAAGAATAAACAAAACATTATAACTAAATACTTCATCTTTTTTGTATTATGACAATCAACGTTCATGAATATAGTGCGTTTGGCATTTCAACATACTTTGCTTTCAATATTCTACTATATTTCTTTACTGCCATCATCTTCAATTTTAGCACTAACTGCCAAATACACTATTTTTTTTGTTGTACAGCGTAATTTCTATTTGAAATCTAATATCCATATGATTATCCAAAATATAAATGCAAATAAACCTGTATAAAAAATTCGTAATCCAGTTCTACGAGTTTTAGTGTCATAAGCATAAACTCTCTCTCCTGAAGGAATACTTTTCTTAAATTTAAAATGGTGGTATCCAATAAAAATTCCGAGAAGCCCACCTAAAATTGCACTTACAAAGCCAAAAATCAACCATCCCTTAAGTCCTTTTTCTGGTTGTCGTAATTTGGAAATCTTTTTATTTTTTAATTCTAGTACTTTTTCATCTGAAATACCTTTTCCCCTATCATTCAATATTTTTTGTGCTAAAACAATATCAGTTTCACTCCATTCATTATAGTTTTCAAGAATTTCCAAAAGTTCATCGTCTGAAAAGTCAAAAAGATAATGGTCTTTGTCAACCAAGTCAATATTATTGGTTGCTATTTTACTTAACAAACTGTCAACATTTTCAAAGTCAGTAGATTTTAATTTTATCGCAATTTTATCTTCTAATTCCATTCCACCAGTAAATGTTATATCAACGGCAGGAGAAATATTTTCAACGAAGTATTCAATGTCATTAGATTTAAGTAATTCGATTAATGAAATTGCTTCTTCTTCTGTTTTGTATTTCCTATATGTTATTAAATCCAATCTGGTTCTGTTTTATGTTGCCTAATGTAGGTGTAAAACACATATTATGTTTATTTTTATTTTTGTTGTCAAACCTTATTGTTTCACAACTTTTATAATTGCTTTTTTATCTGCTGAGATAACT
>CAYLPA010000248.1:0-4441 GCA_964385385.1 uncultured Saprospiraceae bacterium
TTAGAAGATTTTTTAAAAGATAATAAAAAATCAGAAATCCTTTTGCTCTGGGAAAAATAGCGAATTTACAAATAACAATATTACAGTTCGTTGCAATTATGCAATGGGACTTAGAAGGCGGAGCTATGGGGAGGGTGTCCTGAAGGACGAAATTGGTGGAAATTAGCTTCACGAAATTGAAGGAAATTAACCCTTCGGGTGAAATTAGTCCTGCGGACGAAATTTGTGGAAATTGATGGAAATTAGTCCTGCGGACGAAATTTGTGGAAATTAGCTTCACGAAATTGAAGGAAATTAACCCTTCGGGTGAAATTGGTCCTGCGGACGAAATTTATGGAAATTAGCTTCACGAAATTGGTGGAAATTAACCCTTCGGGTGAAATTAGTCCTGCGGACGAAATTGGTAGAAATTGGCTTCACGAAATTTGTGGAAATGTTCTATTTATTATCATTACAAACTTAATTTATAAATATGAAATTAGAAGATTTTAAGGTTTATAATCTATCTATGGATTTAGGTGAGAAGATTTATGCTGAAGTTATCAAATGGAATTATTTTGATAAAGATACCATAGGAAAACAAATAGTAAGATCAGCAGATTCAATTGCAGCAAATCTAAGCGAAGGAGTTGGAAGATATCATTACAAAGAGAAAATTAATTTTAGCTACTATTCAAGAGGTTCATTGTTCGAAACAAAAACATGGCTCACAAAAGCAAATAATAGAAAGTTAATTCCTAATGAGCTTTTTAATCAGATAATTCAAGATGCTGAAAGTATTGGAGTTAAAATAAATAATTATATAAAAACTATTGGGAAGTAGTCCTAAGGACGAAATTGGTGGAAATTAACCCTACGGGTGAAATTAGTCCTGCGGACGAAATTTATGGAAATTGATGGAAATAAGTTGAAATAAATAGAGATAGACTTTGTTATTTCTTTGTGACCTAAGTGTCTTGGTGGTGAAAAACCCGAAACCTGAAACCTGACACTTCGACTCATTTCGACTCTACTTCGACAAGAGCTCAGCACAGGCAGCTCAATGACCTACGCCATAAAAAAATATACTTAGTGAAACTCTGTGTTCTTGTGTCTATGTGGTAAAAAAATTCGCAACAAATAGTCATTTATAAAGAAACCCAAAATAAAATTGAATCCTTTTAAGTTTGGAAATATAGTAAGTGGTGAAAACTTCTACAATCGTGAAGATGAGTTGCTACGTATTAAACAAACCCTTAAGGGAGGGAATAATATTACTTTATATGCTCCACGGCGTTATGGTAAAACTTCTTTGGTTACCAAAGCACTCAATGAACTTAGTAAGGAAGGTTATATTACAGTGTATGTCGATTTCATGAGTGTTTATTCGAAAGAAACATTTATAAAAAACTATACAAAAGCAATTGCTGAAAAACAAAGTAATAAGTTAGAAGAAGCCACAAAATTAATTGCAAAACTTATCCGTGGAATTATTCCTTCTGTTACATTCGACAATTTTGGTAATCCCGGTTTTTCATTTTCATGGGTCGAAGGAAATAACAAAGAGCAAACATTAGTTGATGTAATAAATCTTCCTGATAAATTTGCGACAAAAGAAAATAAATGGATTATTGCATTTGATGAATTCCAAGAAATAACCCAAATGAATGGTGAATCTTTTGAAAAAGTGCTAAGAAGTTGTATTCAGCATCATAAAAATATATCATATTTATTTCTAGGTAGCCGTACTCATATTTTAAAAGATATGTTTAATAACAAAAACAGAGCGTTTTATAATTCTGCAATGTTAATGAACATTGATACAATTGATGATAATAAATCGGTGAAATTCTTAAAACAAAAATTTAGCACAACAAAAATTTCAATATCAGAATCAAATGCGAAATACTTAATATCCAAAGCGAGAGCAATACCATATTATATTCAGTTTATTGCTGCAGAAATATGGCAACACCTGACAATTGAAGGGGGAACGGAAATTAATAAAGACCATATTGAAAAAGCAGTCTTACGAATTATTAGATTGAAATCTGATTATTATTGGGAACTTACAAATAAACAAACTGCTAACAGGAAGAAAGTTCTGTTCGCTTTGAGTAAATCCGTTAGTGAGATTTTTTCAAAACAAACCTCAATCACCTATAATCTTGGAGCCGTTTCAAGCACTCAAAAGGCTCTGGAGACTTTTATTGATGAAGGGATTATTGAACGGATAAATAAAAAATTCGAGTTTTCAGACCCTATTTATAAACTATTCCTGCAAAAACATTTATGATTACACCATTTAGCGTAACGCCTCCGGGCGTAATCAGTAGGTTGTAATCAGTAGAAGAACTTTTTGATTGGGAGATTAGTGATGGTTATATTGTTAAATTGTTATATTGTTATATTGTTATATTGTTAAATTGTTATATTGTTATATTGTTGGTTTAAACTGTAATTATATATTTAGCAAGATATTTTAACTTCGTGATTCTTAGTGTGCTTGGTGTCTTAGTGGCAAGAAAAAGAACCACATAGGCACATAGG
The DNA here is from genome assembly GCA_964385385.1 of uncultured Saprospiraceae bacterium. Taxonomy (GTDB): domain Bacteria; phylum Bacteroidota; class Bacteroidia; order Bacteroidales; family CAYLPA01; genus CAYLPA01. The sequence goes on from CAYLPA010000248.1 coordinate 2,530, forward strand.
GTGCGGAGATGTGAGTGGGTGAGCGTGTGATGGGGAAGGGGTGGCCGGATAGCGTGAGAGCAAGTGAGCATCCTACGGACTTCCTACGGTCGTGAGAGTAATAGTCAGACTGAGTGCCACTTTTTGATGAATTTTGCGTTCTTTGATAATTTAGATGTGGCGTATCGAAGGATGACGGGGGAGCTTGAGAGCAATAGAACATGAGATCATGTGATGATGTGAAAAAGGGAGCGGGAGAAATTAATAGAAACTAGTCCTGCGGGTGAAATTAGCTTCGCGAAATTGGTTGAAATTTAGCAACAATTTACCATCCATCCTTTTTGTCCGAAAATTCTTTCTCAATTCATCTTTACCCTGACCCTAAAGGGAATCAGAATTGAGATAAAATTTTCTCCTTTTGTTAATTAAAATAACAATTTGAGTAAATCAGATTCTTGTAAAATCATCCTTTAGTACCGAGGCAAAATTTTACAGGAAGTTGATTTACGGCTATAAATAACAACCCTACTAAATAGATACTATAATAATATGAATAGCCCTGAAATAAAAAAAATAATAAGTGAAAATGCCCATCTTTTCTGGCACACACCAGAGGATAAAAAAGAAGACATTAGCCCTGAATTCCTTGTTGAAACCATTTTGAACTATGGGAGCCTAGATGATATAAAGAAGCTTATTAATATCATGGGAATTGGGCAGGTTTCAAAGGTTTTTTTAAACTCACAAGACAGAAAAAAGTTAAATTACTATCCTGAGATTTATAATTTCTTTTCACTGGTTTTTAAAAAATATGCACAAAGAAATATTTAATCAAAATCAAAATCACCTTTTACCACTGGTAAAACAATTTAAAAAAGAATATTTTCTTGTAGGAGGAACTGCAATAGCTTTGCATATTGGACACCGAAGATCTATTGACTTCGACTTATTTAAATTCAATCAAATTAAGCCGAAAAGTATTGTTAACAAGATTTCAGAATTTAATTACAATTTTATAGTAACCAGAAGAGTAAGTGAACAACTTAATGTGAGTGTAAAAGATGTAAAATTTACATTTTTTCAATACCCTTTTAAAATCAATGCAAGCGAAAAATTTGAAGATATTTTGCGCTTACCAAAACTTATAGATCTAGCTGCAATGAAAGCTTATGCTCTTGGACGAAGGTCAAAGTGGAAAGACTATGTTGATTTATATTTTATACTGAAAAAACATTTTACTATTGAGCAAATAAGCAAAAAGGCAAATGAAATTTATGGATCTTTGTTTTCCGAAAAACTATTCAGAGCACAACTAAGTTATTTTGAAGATATTGATTATACTGAAGCTGTAGAATACATCGGCAAAGAAATACCTGACTCTATAATTAAAGATTTCCTTATAGACAAAGCTACAGACTTGTTTTGAATTGGCGTTGGGAAATTTATAGAAATTAGTCCTAAGAACGAAATTGGTGGAAATTAATCGTGAACATTTGTGTTCTTTGTATCTGAGTGGTAAGGTGAGAACGGGTGAGCTTCCTGCGGTCGTGAGAGCGGTTGAAACTAGACATTTCGACTCTACTTCGACAAGAGCTCAGTACAGGCAACTCAATGACCATGCTCAATTTCCTGCTAAACTTATAAATCGCAACCAAACCATTTAACAATTCAACAATATAGCAATTCAACCCTGATGGAATAGTTACACTTCGTTTCACATTCAACCCATACGGGTTGCTTCACTTCACAGGGTAAACAGTTTAACAATTCAACAATAGAACAATTTAACAATTAGATTATAGAAAGCATTGATAATTGTTAATACGGATTAGACTTAATTATTATTCAAATCTTTATTAGCATTAGTACTTAACAAACTTCTTAATCTCAAACTTATCACGATATATTAAACGAAAGGAATACAAACCACTCT
>CAYLPA010000249.1:0-4437 GCA_964385385.1 uncultured Saprospiraceae bacterium
TCGTATTTATATGATTTGTAGTTTTCTTTAACATAAATTTTTATTGGAGTTATTAAATTTTCGGGGTTGATTTCCTTTTTTTTCATTAACAAAACTCCGGTTTTGTCATATTCTGCTATGTTTTTTAAATCGCTAATATAAAATTCAGCTATATATGTTTTTCCTGTCTTTTGCCAATCTGTATCTTCGGCTTTTGAATTTTTTTGTTTAAAATTTTTAAGAATAACAGCAGGAACTTTTGATTCGGGGATATCTTGCCCGAAAACGTTTATGCAAAATAAACTTAGTAAAAGAATTAATTTGAATTTCATAGTATTAATTTTTTGTTAATAAAATTTATTTAATAAATATTGTTTGCGTTCTGTCCGGTCCTGTTGAAATAACCGAAATAGGAACATTTATTTCCTCTTCAATATATTTAATATAATTAAAAAGTTCAGGACAAAAATCGTCAATTGAATTGAATTTGCTAATATCAGAATACCAGCCTTTAAATTCTTTGTAAATAGGAGAAATTATTTCAGAAGAAATTTCAAAGGGCATATAATCTATTTTTTCTCCATTTAAATCGTAATGTGTACAAATATTAATGGTTTTGAAAAAGTTAAGAACATCAATTTTGCTGATTACAAGTTGTGTTATTCCATTTAGCATTATAGAATATTTGAGAGCAGGCAAATCCATCCATCCACATCTTCTTGGTCTGCCTGTTGTTGAGCCATATTCCTTGCCTTCATCTCTGAGTTTTTGACCGTATTCATCATTTAATTCAGTAGGGAATGGTCCACTTCCAACACGTGTACAATAAGCTTTAAAAACTCCAAAAACATTATTAATCTTATTAGGAGGAATTCCTAAGCCGTTACAAACAGCCGAAGCAGTAGTGTTTGAAGATGTTACAAAAGGATATGAGCCGAAATCAATGTCAAGCAATGTGCCCTGAGCACCTTCGGCAAGTATAGATTTATTGTTTTTTAAACTTTGATTAATATAATGTTCGCTATCGATAAGTTGAAAGCTGTTTATTGTTTTAGCAGCTTCAAGCCACTGTTCTTCATATTGTGAAAATGGCAATCCGTCAATCAAATGTTCGTTGATATTAAAATTGTATAAATCGATAAGTTGCAAATGTTTCTTTTTCAAAGACAAATATTTTTCATAAAACAATTTGCTGTTAATATCGCCTATTCTTAAACCTATTCTTGAAATTTTATCAGTGTATGCAGGTCCGATTCCTTTAAGTGTTGAGCCAATTTTTAATTTACCTTTTGATGATTCATAAGCTGCATCAAGAAGACGATGTGATGGTAAAATAAGATGAGCTTTTTTTGAAATCAATAAATTGTTTGTGGCATCAACATTTTTCTTTTTCAGATTATTAATTTCATTGATTAAAATATAGGGGTCAATAATAACTCCGTTGCCAATAATATTTATAGTGTCTTTATGAAAAATCCCTGATGGGATAGTATGTAAAATATGTTTTTCTCCATTAAATTCAATTGTATGCCCTGCATTAGGACCTCCTTGAAATCTTGTAATTATGTCATACTTTGGTGTTAAAACATCAACGATTTTGCCTTTCCCTTCGTCGCCCCATTGAAGCCCTAATAATACATCTACTTTCATTTGCGTATAATCAATTTAATTCAGTTATGGTATTTAATTAAAAAATCTAATTATTATTTTTTCCTTTACAATGATCTTTACATTCAGCATAGAATATTAAAGAATGATGACTTACATTAATATTAAATTTCTTTTCAACAGATTTTTTTATTTCTTGAACTTTTGGGTCATGGAATTCCAGAATTTTCCCACAGTTTAAACAAATAACATGGTCGTGTTGTTTGAAATCAAATGATTTTTCATATTGGGCACAACTGCGACCAAATTGATGTTTTATTATCAAATTTGATGTTAATAATAAATCTATTGTATTATATAATGTTGCTCTGCTTACTTTACCTTTGTTTTTTCTTAAACGAAAATATAAATCTTCAACATTGAAATGTCCTTTGCTAAAATAAATTTCTTTTAATATTAAAAATCTTTCTGGTGTTTTTCTGTAACCGTTTTTCTTAAGAAATTTTACAAAAATATTTCTTACAGTTTCAAAAGTTTCTGCTTCCTGATTTTTCATTATAAAAATGATAAATAATATAAGTGTAAAATTACAGAAAACTTTATTATAAAATTAATATTAATAAACAATTTGTATTTATTTATTAGTATTAAATTGAAAGTCAGTAAAAAGAAATCCCCTTAAATAATTCTTGATACTTTTTGAATCCCATCAATTTTTTTGAGTTTATTTATAAGGTCCTTCAAATGTTTAGTATCGTGAACATAAAGCATTGCAACTCCTGTTGAAAGATTTTCGCTGCTTTCAACGTTAAAAGAGCGAATGTTAACATTTAATTCTTCTGTAATAACTTTAATGATTTCATTAATAAGCCCTATTTTGTCAACACCGTCAAATTTTATTCCTGCTAGAAAAGCTATAGATTCTTTTTCAGTCCATTTTGCTTTAACAATATTTTGCCCATGAGTTGACATATATTGAATTGCTTTGGGGCAATTTGTTCTATGAATAATAATTCCTTTATCAGCGACAATAAAACCTATAACATCATCGCCCGGGATTGCATTGCAACAACTCGAAATAGTATAGTCAATTTTTTCAATGTTTTGTCCTAAAAGCAATGTTTCAGGTTTTTTTCTTAATTGTGCTCTGATTTCTTCAGAGAGTGAAACGGTATTTGCTTTTGGTGATTTTATAAATGGGCGTTTAATATATTGAAACCATCCGCTTTTTGTAGTGGACGCAGAGAAGTTTTTCAAGTCATTAAGAGTTATTTCTTTAACAGCAATTTTATAATAAAAGTCTATTAAACTCAAGACATTAAAGTAAGTTTGAAAATTTCGTATGTTAGAATTATTAAATTCGAGTTTCATTTGAAGGAAATATTTTTTTAGCAAATCTTTTCCTTTTTGAGTGTATTTTTTCTTTTCTTCTCTAAGGGCAGTTTTTATTTGAGTTTTTGCTCTTGCTGTAATTGCATAATTATACCATTCTTCTGCCGGTGCTTGTTTTTTTGATGTAATAATTTCTACCTGATCACCGCTTTTTAATTTGAAGTTAAGAGGAACTAATTTATGATTTACCTTTGCACCAATAGATTTATTTCCGATTTGAGAATGAATATTATAAGCAAAATCAAGAGCAGTAGAATTAACGGGAAGTGTTTTTAATTCGCCTTTGGGAGTAAAAACAAAAATTTCAACAGAGAAAAGATTTAGTTTGAAATCATCAAGAAAATCAAGAGCATTTGATTCAGGATTTTGAAGTATTTCTCTGATTTTGTTTAGCCATTCGTCAAGGCCTCCTTCGGTTTCTGTAGAATCTTTATATTTCCAATGAGCTGCATATCCTTTTTCTGCGATTTCGTCCATTCGTGTTGTTCTGACTTGAATTTCAACCCATTTACCAATTCTGCTCATAACAGTTGTGTGTAATGATTCATATCCATTAGCTTTTGGTATTGATATCCAGTCACGAAGTCGATTAGTTTTCGGGTGATAATTATCAGTAATAATTGAATAAACTTTCCAACAATCTGCTTTTTCGGAGTCAACTTCAGTGTCAATAATTATTCGAATGGCAAAAAGGTCATAAACTTCCTCGAAAGGAATTTCTTTTTTCTTCATTTTTTGCCAAATGGAGTTAACAGATTTTGTTCTATAAACTATTTTATAATCAATTTTTTGATTGTTTAACTCCTTTTTTATTGGCAATAAAAATCTGTAAATAAATCTTTTTCTTACTTGTTCAGTTTCGCTAATTTTCTTAACTATTGTTCTGTAGATTTCCGGCTCAGTATATTTTAATGCAAGGTCTTCAAGTTCATCTTTAATACTATACAATCCAAGCCTGTGAGATAGAGGGGCATATAGATAAGATGTTTCGGAAGCAATTCTTAGTTTTTTTTCATCCGGCATAGATTCAAGAGTTCGCATATTGTGCAACCTGTCAGCAAGTTTTATTAATATTACGCGAACATCATCTGATAATGTTAATAGTATTTTTCTGAAATTTTCGGCTTGTATAGAAGATGTTTTATAGTCAAAAATTCCTGAGATTTTTGTTAATCCATCAATAATCTTTGCTATCTTTTTGCCAAATAAATTTTCAATGTCGGCAATTGTATAATCTGTGTCTTCGACAACATCGTGAAGAAGCGAGCAAACAATGGATGTTGTTCCCAGACCAATTTCTTCTGCAACAATATGAGCAACATTAATGGGGTGAAAAATATAAGGTTCTCCACTTAATCTTCTCATATCTTTATGTGCTTCAGCAGCAAAATGAAAAGCTTTTCTTATTAAGCGTTTATCATCTTTGTCGGTTGTTGGTTTACATACTTTTAATAAATT
>CAYLPA010000250.1:0-4389 GCA_964385385.1 uncultured Saprospiraceae bacterium
AAGCAATATGAAGAGGTGTGATATTGATATTTGTAAGGTTCATAGATATTTGAGCTATTTCATATTCTTTGATATACCAGCCAATAGCTTTTGTTGCTTTTAGTGTTCCCGGTGTATATACAGGTCTGCCGTTTTTATCTTTTATAATTTTTCCTGTCAAAGAATTATTTTCTCTTTTTATCCTTCCTTTTTCTCTAACATCAAAAGCCACAGCATTAGCTCTTCTTGTTGATGTAGTATTAAGGTTAAAATTATAAGCAATCAAAAAATCCCTTGCACTGATATTTGTAGCTCCTGCTCTTGCATTAAATTTGTCAGGACCAAAGTCAGGTTTCCAGTGCGGGTCCGTTAATTTTTTTTCCAGTCCTTCATATTCTCCTGCACGGTTATTTGCAAGATTTTTTCTTTGTTCAGTGAAAGCGGCGTTTTCATAACAATAAACAGGTATTTTTAGTTCTTCACCAACTTTTTTGGCTAATTTACGTGCATAAACAACAGTTTCTTCCATTGTTATTCCGGATATTGGCACGAGAGGGCATACATCTGTTGCTCCCATCCTGGGATGTGCTCCTTTGTGTTTTCTCATATCAATAATTTCCGATGCCTTTTTTATTGATAAAAAAGCTGCTTGTATAACTGCTTCAGGATTGCCAACAAAAGTAACTACTGTTCTGTTTGTAGCTTTTCCCGGGTCAACATCAAGAAGTTTAACACCTTCAACACTTTCAATTTGGTTTGTTATTTGTTTAATGATTGACATATCCCGTCCTTCACTAAAATTTGGGACACATTCTAATATTTGTTTCATATTTTTATATTTTGTAATTAAGCAATTATAATTTTTTATATGTTATGAATTATTTGCAAAAATTATGAGGCCATTTCATTAAGTATATGAATTAAAGACGAATATTAATTTGTTTGAATTGACAAAATTAATTTTTTTTTAAAATTTTCAATAAAAGTTCTAGATTGTAGTGTGCTTCTGCATCTTTAGGATTTATTCGTATCACTTTTTGATTCATTCTCTACTTCGTTATAAATTTTTAAATTATGTAATAAATTTTCTAAATTATTTTTTGCTAGTGCATGTTTAGGATTTATTCGTATCACTTTTCTGAATTCTTTCTCTGCTTCGTTATACCTTTTTAAATTTGCTAATAAAACTCCGAGATTGTTGTGTGCTTTTGCAAGTTCAGGATTTATTTTTATCGCTTCTTTGTATTCCTTCTCTGCTTCGTTATATCTGTTTGAATTATATAATAAATTTCCGAGATTGCAGTGTGCTTCTGCATATTCAGAATTTATTTGTATTGCTTCTCTGAGTTTTTTCTCTGATTCGTTATGCCTTTTTAAATTTGCTAATAAAACTCCGAGATTATTGTGTGCTTCTGCATGTTCAGGATTTATTTGTATCGCTTCCCTATATTCTTTCTCCGCTTCATCATATCTTTTTAAATCATCTAATAAAACTCCGAGATTATTGTGTACTTCTGCATGTTCAGGATTTATTCGTATTGCTTCCCTGAATTCTTTCTCTGCTTTGTTATACCTTTTTAAATTTGCTAATAAAACTCCGAGATTATTGTGTGCTTCTGTATGTTCAGGATTTATTCGTATCGCTTCCCTATATTCTTTCTCTGCTTCGTTATTCCTTTTTAAATTTGCTAATAAAAGTCCGAGATTGTAGTGTGCTTTTGCATGTTCAGGATTTATTCGTATCGCTTCCCTGTATTCCTTCTCCGCCTCTTTATAATTTTTAGTAAAATAATAAATTCGTCCCAATTTAAATGAAAATATTGAAATCCAGTTTTCATCCTTCTTTTTTTCTGCAATTGCTCTTGCTTTTTTACAGATATTCTCTGCTTTTTTAAATTCCTTTAGTTTTGTATAAGAATCAGCAAGCGAGGAATACAGAGAAATTTTTGTGTAATTATTTGCATCTTCCAAAAGAAATTTATCTAGTTTTATTGTTTTTTTTATATCCTTAATTTCTTTTTTATTTGTAGCAAATTTAAAAATTTCTGTTTTAATTGTTTCTTTGCTATCCTTTAACATACTCTTAATTCTCTCATCTTTTTCTTCAATAAACCAATAAACGTTGGATCTAACCCTATAAAAATCGGAGGCTTTAAGAGGGATTTCTTTAAATATATACTCAGGAACCCACAGAAGTATTGGTCTTTTAATTCCTGCAATTGTCTCCCTGTGAATCTGAATAAAACCATAAATTTCAGGAATCGCGTTTTCAAAACCAAAAACATTGAAAACAACATTTTTATTAATTCCTTTAATATTCTTTTCATGCAAAATACCCGGTAAGTATTTTGTTTCAAACGATTCAGAAGAAAGATTAATATCCTCAAATCTTATTTCAGGTAAATCATTGATTAATTTATCTTTAATTTCCTTAATCTTATATTTCTCGCAGACAATAAAAATTATCGCTCCGCTTCCTTTAGCGATTCTTAACTCGTTTTCTAATTTCTGTAAAGGCGTTGGTTTCATTTCACAAGGTATTTAATCAACGGGTGAACATCATCCCATGATTCTGAATTATAATATCTTAAAACACTTAAATTTGCGATTAAATCTCTGATAGTATCACTTCCTGTTTCAACTCGTGCAATATTACTTTTATGAATTTCCCTCAACTTGTTTATATGCTCTTTTGTCAGAAATGCATAATCATCCCTCATTGAAATAACGACTTCTTCAACATCGTCATTTTCTATCAGTTCCCTTTTATTGACCATTGCAACATTTGCGGAATTACTAACTATTCGTATAAAGTCAAACACCACACCGCCGGAATATCTTATACATTTATTAAGCGCTTTATCAGTTATTAAATTTTTATCTGCTCTCTTAGAAAAAATTTCTCTCATTATCTCATATCCCTTTTCCCGTGTTTCTCCTGTTTTTGTATGGATCGTTATGTTTGGAATAATTGTTGGTTTTTTAAATGTTCTTGAAATAATGCCCCACTTATGAGAAAGCATTAATGCAAAAGGAAAAGTAAATATGATTTTGCAATTCAACTGTAAGAAAGGAAACATATTAGAAAAAAACAAATTTATTGCAGATTGTGATGACAGTTTATCAAGGTCTTCAATAATAATCAAAACCTGCCTTTTCCTTTGTATATCGGCAAGCATACGGTTAAGGTTATCTACAAGTGTGCTTACTCTTTGTGTTATACTCTTTCGTATCTCCTTTCGCGTAGAATCCTCAATTTTAAACCACGAACCAATTTTCGCATATATAAAATCAAGTTTAGCCCCTCCCTCTATTTCTCCGCTTTCGGTCTTTGTTTTTATTATTTCTATTTTGTTTGTCCACCTTTCAATATCCTCTAAAATTTTCGGGTTTATCTTAATTTTCGCATCTTTTGCAGTATTATAAATCTCTGCTGAAGTTACAAGCAGCAAATCTGTATAATCAAAATCAAGAACATCAAGCACATCTTTTATTGAAAATTTAACAACAAGAAAATTTTTCTTAATGTCTTCATCATTACACAACCTGTTCAACTCGGTTGATTTCCCACAACCTTTGTAACCTGTTAATAAAAATTTATCGGGATTTTCAGAGGTTAATAGGGGATTTTTAAATTCCTCAAACAATCTCGGCTTTATCTCTTTATAAGGAGAAACATAAAATGATTTTAAATAATCATCTTTCAGAGGAATCGCCGGATCAAAAATATTATACACATCTTTTAAATCTTTTGCTTTTTTCATTTTTTTCATTTTTTTTAATTATTGAATATATTTTTTACCTTTAAACTTTGATTTTAAAGTAAAGTCAATGTATTACTTTTTTAATTTTCACCATATTTTTGACATAATAATAATCTTTTTGTATTTTTCCATTTAGTATTACAGTATCAATTTTATTAGTTCCAAAGAAATAAGGCATAAATTCATAGCTGGGTATTTTTTTAGTTATAAAGAGATTAGCTTTTTTGCCTTTTGCAATACTTGCATAGTCCTTACTTAAATCCATTGCATAAGCAGAGTTAATAGTAGTTGCGTTTATAGCTTCTTCGGGTGTCATCTTTAATTTTATACAAGCCAAAGATAATATAAATTGCATATTTCCTGACGGGCATGAGCCAGGGTTAAAGTCAGAAGCTAAAGCTAATGCCAGTCCTGAGTCAATCATTTTACGTGCCGGAGGATATTTCATTCCGAGAAAGAAAGCTGTTCCCGGCAATAAAGTAGGCATTGTTTTTGAATTTTTTAATGCTTCAATTTCTTTGTCTCCTGTGTATTCCAAATGGTCAACAGAGAGAGCATTATGTTTTACACCTATTTGTATGCCACCTGAAAATGCTAACTCATTTGCATGTATTTTAGGACGCAAACCATATTTATATCCTGCTTC
>CAYLPA010000251.1:0-4385 GCA_964385385.1 uncultured Saprospiraceae bacterium
ATTAATAAAAAAAGGAAAGCATTTAAGCATTTAACATAACCGGCATAACCAGCATCAAAATTTCTTCATCTTTATTTTCATTATCAACAGGAGTAAGAATACCTGCACGATTTGGAGTTGACATTTCAAGAGATATTTCTTCTATTTCGAGATTGTTAAGCATTTCCAAAATGAATTTTGAATTGAAACCAATTTCAATATCTTCACCTTCGTAAGAACATGTTAATCTTTCTTTAGCTTCATTAGAGAAATCAACATCTTCGGCAGAAAGCAATAATTCTCTTCCCGATATTTTGAAACGAATTTGATTTGTTGACTGGTTTCCAAAAATTGAAACTCTTCTAATGGAATTCAATAATTGTACTCTATCGATTTTTAATACATTGGGATTTTCGGTTGGAATAACTGCTTCGTAGTTTGGATATTTCCCATCAATCAAACGACAAATTAAATTCATGTTTTTATAAGAGAAAAAAGCATTTGTGTCATTATATTCAACTTTCACGGCTTCATCTTCAAAAGGCAAAATATTTTTAAGTTGATTCAATGCCTTTTTCGGCAAAATAAAAGAATCATCTTTTTCTGATTTAACATCTTTTCTGGTATATTTCACAAGTTTGTGAGCGTCAGTTGCAACAAAACTAATATTTTCGGGTGTTAGTTGTACAAATACTCCAAGCATAACAGGACGTAATTCGTCATTGCTTGTAGCAAAAATTGTTTTGTTTATTCCCATTGCTAATAATGAAGAATTAATCATTATTGAAGTTGAATTTTCAATTTCAGGAATTTTGGGATAGTCTTCACTTTTATGTCCCGAAAGTTTGAACTTACCTTCGTCAGTTGAAATTTCAATAGCAGAAGTTTCCAAATTAATTAAAAAATTAATAGGGATATCAGGAAATGTTTTCAGAGTATCCATAAGAATTTTTGCGGGAATTGTTATACTTCCTGGCTCTTCGGCTTTTGATAATGGAATATCAACAGTCATAGTGGTTTCAAGGTCTGATACAGTAACTACCAATGATTCTTCATTTAATTCAAATAAAAAATCTTCTAATATTGGTAATGTGTGACTTGTGCTGAGAACTCCACTGATTGCCTGTAGATTTCTCAATAATGTTGTGCTGGAAACAATAAATTTCATATCTGTTTATTTTTTTCGGGTTACATAAATTATGTTTAAAAACGGTTGTAAATTTATTAATTAATTTTCATTTTATTCAGAAACATAAAAAATCTTTTATAAATATTTATTAACAAAATTTGTAACTAATCAGTCCTAAATAAATAAAAGCCACAGATTCACAGATTTTTTAATATACTATTATTTTAATATGTTAAATCAAGGTTTTTATTTGTATAAATGACTATTAGCGAAGTAAAATAATTATGATATTATCTCTGAATTACAAATAAAAAAAATATTTTTTTATTATTTGTAAGACAATCTGTTGAAATTATATTTATAATTTTTTTTTTAATCTGAAAATCTGTGGCATCTTTTCAAAACTGATTAATAACAAAAATTATTTTATTTCGCTAAAATTAGTCACAGGTTTTAAAATAGTATCATTAGTAAAATAGCTCAATGGTCTTGTAATTTTGTCGAAAACATAAAACTGAATTAATGTAAAATCCTTATCATTGTTGATAAGAGCATGAAGCCTGTCTCTGTCATATAATATTGTATCTCCATTAACATCGAGTTCACCTTCGGCAGCATTTAAATGAAAAGTTTTTACTGCATTAACATTGTTGGCGGTGTCAATAACAGTAATTATCTGGAAAGGAGAAGAAGAAATAATTGAATCCTTTTTTTCTTTTCTCATATCATTAAGTAAAGCTTCAAACCTGATGTCGCGAAACGATGCTAAAAAGTTCAGTAATTTTAATGTATCGTAATTGCTGACTTCTGCATTTTCGCTTATTGAAAAGAGAGAAAATGTATGCTCCTGTTTTTTTGTAATAATATAAGATTCTTGAGAGTTTTCATTAAATTCAATTTTAACGGATTTTATATTACTGATAAGATATTTAAAAATTTCATGGTCTCTCCAGTCTTTAACTCTTGTAGAATAACGAGTATATAAAAAACCTCTGAAGCCAGGAATATGGGTAATATAAGGAGTGTTTGAATTTTCCATAAGCATATATGTCCCTAAATTATCCTGAGTGGAATCACCAACATAATAGGTTTTTGTTAACTTTTCATGAGGAAACATTTTCAATCCTAAAATATTAATTCGATAAACCATTTGATAAATCTCTACTTTTACTGCAATTCCTGCCATACGACTTACAACATTGTTATGAGCAACTTTAGGTACAGGCTTTTTGACTTTAAGGTTGAGCATTGTGCTTAACAAAACTTCGACATTATTTTTTGAAGCAAAATAATCTTTATTAACCACCCAATTATTTTGAGCATTTTTTTCAAGAGTAATTTCTCTGTTCTGTTTGTCAGCAATAAATATTTTTGTAATATTTGTTGTGTCTTCAACTGCAAAATCGCTGATTGCTTTAAGATTTGTTGTCTTGGTTTTTGAGAGAATTAAAATAATTGCAACAGCGGCAAGTATCAGTGCTAATATCAGTGTTAATTTGTTTTTCTTCATGATTCTATTGTAAACTATTTTTTTACATATTTTCTTTTTCGCAAAACATAAAATATCAATCCTAAAATAACAATCAAAATAATTGGAATAATAGTATTTATTAATTGCCAGAAAAATTTACTGTTTTCAACTTTTGTTCTATCTAATAATCTAATTTTAATTTCCCTTGACCTAACTGAAATCAAACCGGAATTATCGCATAAAAAGTTAACAGCATTCAAAATAAAGTCTTTATTTCCATATTGTTTTCCTGAGTATTTATCCAATCCAAGAGGATAAGGTTGAATCTTTCCCTGCGAATATTGTATTTGATTACGAATAATATCACCGTCAGAAATAACAATCATCTTTGTGTTAACACCTTGTTCCTGAAATCCTATACTTTGAGCATCTTTAATTTCGGGAGCCATACGGTTTTTAAAAACTGATTCAAATTCCCCTTCAAGCAAAACAGCTACAAGCTGATAAGGATTAATAAATTGTCGTTCGTCGGGTTTTTCACCGAGAAGGTCTAATCCAATTCTAACGGGAGTATTAACAGTTCTTGAATATTTTGATGTATAAAGAAGAGGTGTTTTATTTATTCCTTCAGCTCCTACAGTATCGATGCTACTAATAAATTCAGATTTAATAGCATTAAGATTGGCAACAATGGGATGCTTAACATCAATATAAGGGAAAATTACAGGAGAATATAGCCATGGGAAGAATTCAAATTGAGGCTTACTGCCAACAGGCTGAGTATTTATTGGTATTCCAATACAACTGATGTCTTGAATTAAATTAGTGTTAAGACGGACACCATATTTGAATAACTGGTCTTCAAGGTTAAGATTAATAGCAAAACCATAGGTAACGCTTTTCTTTTGCAAGCTGTCCATGCTCGCAAACACGGGGTCAATCAGCCATAAAACCTTGCCACCTTTCATTATAAACTGGTCGATAACAAATTTGTCTTTTTCACTAAAGAAACTGTCAGGTTTTGCAATAATAATTGCTTCATATTTGTTTTTGATAATAGTTCTTACAGAGTCAACTTCTTTATGTTCTGTCAAACTATTAATATTCTCATCAATTGTAATATTTTCAATATTATAATATTCCGAAAGTGCCTGGCTTATATCAGCAGTTTCAATCTCAGACAATTCTCCATGACCTTTTATGAATGCAATTTTTGGTTTTGTTAATACAGTTATTTTTTTAATAATATTTGCAAGATTATATTCCAATGCCTGAACAGAACTATTTATCTGTGCTTCGGCAGGCATCCCAATCTGTGTTTGCAGAAGCTGCAAGGGAAGCTCTTTAATTTTATATGAAACTATTGCTCCCGGAAAAACAATTTGTCGTGAGCGTACATCGTTCTTGTCTGATTGCAAAGAAGTAGGTTGAAGTCCATTACTGACAAGCTGTTGATAGAGTTTATTTCTTGTTGCTTTATCTGCACTTTCCGAAGGATTTATAAATTCATATTGAATATTTTTGTTATAAGCTCTGAACTCATCCAGCATTTCTTTAGTTTCTTTTCTCAATCGTTTGAAACCTGCAGGAAAATCACCGTCAAGATAAATTTTGAAATAAACTATATCATCTAAATCTTTTAAAAGACTTTTTGTTGCTTTCGATAAAGTATATCTTTTTTCAGATGTTAAATCAAAACGAGTGAAATAAAATGAAGCAATTACGTTTAGGAAAATTATTATTGCCAAACCCAAAATCAATTGAGAAATATTCTGTCGCTTTATATTTTTCTTTTTATCTGACATT
>CAYLPA010000252.1:0-4384 GCA_964385385.1 uncultured Saprospiraceae bacterium
TTACAATAGACACTGCAACGGCATCAACTGCTATTGCTAATAATGATTATTATGAGTTTGCAGCACCAATGCCAATGATTTACGCTTCAAGTACTACAACTCAAAACACAAATGATGTTTTGGTTGGAACTACCGAACAACAAATAATCGGTATTGAGGTAGTTGCAAATGGAAATGTTACACCCTTAAGCATTATAAATTTTAATCTGAATACTACCGGTACAACAAGTGCATCTGATATTTCAAATGCAAAACTTTTTTATACTTCTGTTTCAGGAACCTTTTCTACTTCAAATCAATTTGGGACAACTATCACAAGTCCAAGTGGTAATTTTACTATATCAGGTTCACAGGTTTTAGCTTCAGGAACGAACTATTTTTGGCTCACTTATGACATAAAACCATCAGCAACACCATCAAATACTGTTGATGCTCAATGTACTCAGATAGGAATTGGAACATCTAATTATTCTCCAACAGTTACTTCTCCTACTGGAAATAGGCAAATTCAAAATTCAGTAACTATTGGCAATGGAAATATTAATAACACAAATCAATCTTATCCTGCTCCATATGGAAATTGGTATTGGGGTGCAAGACATCAATTTCTTGTTACAGCTAGTGAGCTAATTGCATCAGGACTAACTCCCGGACCAATTGTTTCTTTATCATTTGATATTGTTACGCCACAAAATGTTCCACTTACAAATTTTGCAATAAAAATAGGAACTAGTTCACAAACGTCATTAACAATTTGGGAATCTAATCTTACTTCCGTTTATCTTAATTCAAGTTTTAATGATACCACAGGATGGAATGAACATATGTTTCAAACTCCATATATTTGGGATGGTCAAAGTAATCTAATAATAGAAACTTGTTTTAATAATACATCTTATACTTTAAATTCCATTTTTAATCAATCAGCTACATCATTTAATTCTTCACTACTATTCAGGGCAGATAATGCTACCGTTTGTGGAAATGTAAATATAACTAGAACAGACACAATAAGACCGAATATGAAATTTGGTTTACCTCCACTACCTTCTCAAGATGCTGGTATAGTTTCAATTGAACCTGCCGGGCAAGTTAGTTCAACTTCATCAATTCCGGTAAAATGTAAAATTAAAAATTATGGTGCTATAAATTTAACAAAAGCATTAATTAACTGGTCAGTTGATGGAATTCTTAAAACTCCGGTTATATGGACTGGAAACTTAAGTTTTGGATCAAGCTCACCATTAATAACAATTGGAAATCAAGCTTTTGCTATTGGAAGTCACGATCTTAAATTCTGGACAACAAGTCCAAATGACAGCTTAGATGGAAATAACTATAACGACACTATGTTATCAACTATTTACGTATGTCCGGGTCCTTTAAGTGGACCTTACACCTTAGGAGGAGCAACAGCTAACTTTGCTACCTTTAATGATGCTATAAATGGAATTATCAATTGTGGGATTTCAGGTGCAGTTACTTTTAATGTAAATTCTGGTACATACATCGAACAATTAAATATTCCTACACTCTCAGGAGTAAACGCTACAAATACTATTAAATTTATATCTCAATCAGGTGATAGTACATCAGTTATTTTAACTTATGCACCAACATCAGCAACTGAGAATTATACGATTAAACTTAGTGGTGCAGATTATTTGACTTTCGAAAAAATGACTATTGCTTCAACTGGTACAACTTATGCCAGAGTAATTGAATTTACTGATAGTTCTTCTTTTAATAATTTTAATAATAATATTATTGAAGCACCTATTACAACATCAAATACAATTGATTATGCCTTAGTGTATTCTCCATTTACAGTATTCTCAAAAGATAATAATAATACTTTCTCATCGAATTACTTTAAAAATGGCTCTTACGGTTTATATTGGAGTGGAAGAAACATTAATGATAAAGAATCAGGCAATCAAGTCATAAATAATACATTCGAAAATCAATTTTCTAGGGCAATGCAATTTTTATATCAGAATCAATTTACAGTTACCGGAAATATTGTTTCAGGATCATCAAACAATAGCTACCGTGGAATTTATGCTTATGGACTAACGACACCTTTTAATATTAGCAGTAATATTTTTAGTTCAACTGATGGAATAGGAATTTATCTTTATAACTGCCATGGAACATTATCTTCAAAAGCTTTATTGAGTAATAATTTCATTCATATTTCATCAGTTGGATCTGTTTGTTATGGAATATTATTATACAATTCAACTTATCACGACATATTTTACAATAGTATAAATATAAGTGGAACAGCAACAAATAGCAGATGTTTCTACTTAAATGCTAGTTCTGATGATATCGCAATAACAAATAATATTTTTTCAAATAATGCTGGTGGATATTCCTTTTATACTGCTGGAGGGGATTCAAGTTTTACAAGCAATTATAATGACTTATTCACAAGCGGAAATAATCTTGGATTTATCGGTTCAAATAGAACATCTTTATCTGCATGGAAAACTGCTTCGAATGGAGATGCAAATAGTGTTAGTTTAGACCCGATGTTTGCTTCAAATAGCGATTTACATATTGGTAATTTATTATTGGATGATTTAGGTACTCCGCTATCTCAAGTAACAGTTGATATTGATGGAGAATTAAGAAGCACTACAACTCCTGATATTGGAGCTGATGAATTTACTCTCTTCACTAATGACCTTGGTGCTGTTGAGTATATATATAGTGGCTCGGGAGCCTGTTTTTCTAGTTCAGAAACAGTTACAATAAGAGTTAAGAATTTTGGTACTGCAAGTATTAATTTTGGTGTGGATAGCGCAAAACTATTTGTAAGTGTAACAGGACCAAACCCAACTACATTTCCTGTTTATTCGATGAATGCAGGTTATTTTCCTGCAGCAGCAGCAGCAGATATTGTCGTTTTTTCAAACTACGATATGTCAGCAATAGGCACTTACACTTTTAGTGCTTACACAGTTTTAATTGGAGATAGTAATAGTGCAAACAATGCCATGCCTCCACAAAATGTAGTAAACACCATTATAACTACATATCCTGTTTTAGAAAATATTGAAAGTTTTGGTCAAGGTAATCCGGGAACTATAGTTAATGGATGGTCTTCCACAGCATCAGCTACGTTTAATTGGCGTGTTGATATTAGTGGCACCCCATCTGCAAACACAGGACCTACCATTGACCATACACTTGGAACTGCTCTAGGAAAATATATGTACACTGAAGCGTCAGCACCAGCAGTTTTAGGTGAAGTAGCGTCATTTTTAAGCCCATGTATTAATTTCAGCAATTTCCCTAATCCGGTTATGAAATTCTGGTATCATATGTATGGTGACAGTATTGGCTCATTAAGTTTAGATGTTTTTGCAAATGGTGTTTGGACAAATAATTTATGGTCAAAGATAGGACCGCAACAAACTACACAAACTGCTGCCTGGCAAAGTGCTACAGTTAATATTGGAAATTACTCTGGCGTAGGAAAAATTAGATTCAGGGCAATTCGAGGAAACTATTGGACGGGAGATATTGCTATAGACGATATTGTAATTAGCAGCCTTCCAAACGTAAATCTTGGACCTGACACAATACTGTGTACGGGAAATACATTAATCTTAGATGCAGGTTTTGGAACAGGATATACTTACGTCTGGAGACAAATTGGCTCAAGTTCAGTTATAGGAACACAACAAACTTTGTCAGTTACAACTGGTGGTACTTTTCATGTTGAAGTCACCGACCAACAAAACTTTTCAAATGCAGATACAATTGTAATTACTCAGGCAACAGGTTCGGTTGTCAGCTTCACAGGATTGCCAACTTCCTGTTGCATAAATGCATCATCAATTACTTTAGCAGGAACACCTTCAGGAGGAACATTTAGCGGAAATGGTATTTCCGGTAATATTTTTAATCCTTCTTCGGCAGGAATTGGAGTTCATTCAATCACTTATTCATATATAAATATTAACGGTTGTACAAACTCCCAAACTCAGAATATTACTGTTTATCCATTGCCTGTTGTTTCGTTTAGTGGATTAGCTACATCATATTGTGTTAATTCGTCGGCAGTAACATTAACAGGAACACCATCGGGAGGAACTTTTAGTGGCGCAGGAATTAGTGGCAATATTTTTAATCCTGCTGTTGCGGGTACAGGAACACATAATATTACATATACCTCACCACCTAATTCTAACGGATGCTCAAATTCCCAAATTCAAAGTGTTGTTGTAAATTCTTTACCGGTAGTAAGTTTTACAGGTTTAGCAACATCCTATTGTGTAAATGCTTCGCCTGTTACTTTAACAGGAAATCCTGCAGGAGGAGTTTTCAGTGGAAACGGAATAAGTGGAAATACATTTACTCCTGCAAATGC
>CAYLPA010000253.1:0-4368 GCA_964385385.1 uncultured Saprospiraceae bacterium
TTCAATTTCGCCAGTAACGTCAGTTGTTCTAAAATAGAATTGCGGACGATATTTTGTATGAAATGGAGTATGACGTCCACCTTCTTCTTTCTTAAGAATATAAACCTCTCCTTTAAAGTTTTTATGAGGTTTAACAGAGCCAGGTTTGGCAATTACCATACCACGACGAATTTCATTTTTATCAATACCTCTTAACAATAGACCAACATTATCACCTGCTTCACCTCTATCAAGAATTTTTCTAAACATTTCAACACCAGTAACAACAGATTTTAATTTTTCAGCACCCATTCCAATAATGTCAACAGAGTCACCTGAATTAATAACACCAGTTTCAATTCTACCAGTACCAACTGTTCCACGTCCTGTGATTGAGAAAACATCTTCAACAGGCATTAAAAAATCCTTATCAATATCACGTTTTGGTAATGGAATATAAGAATCAACAGCATCCATAAGTTCCATAACTGTTTTAACCCATTTTTCTTCTTTGTTTAAAGCACCTAATGCTGAACCTTGAATAATAGGAGTATTGTCGCCATCAAATTCATAGAATGTTAAAAGTTCTCTGATTTCCATATCAACTAATTCCAATAATTCTTCATCATCAACCATATCAACTTTATTCATGTAAACAACAATTTCAGGAACACCAACTTGGCGAGCTAAAAGAATATGTTCACGAGTTTGAGGCATAGGTCCATCAGTTGCAGCAACAACTAAAATCGCACCGTCCATTTGGGCAGCACCAGTAACCATGTTCTTAACATAGTCAGCATGCCCGGGACAATCAACGTGTGCATAATGTCGATTTTCTGTTGAATACTCAACGTGTGCAGTATTAATTGTAATACCTCTTTCTTTTTCTTCAGGAGCATTATCAATTGAATCAAAAGATGCGAATTCTGCCAATCCTTTATCTTGAAGATTTAAAGTGATTGCGGCAGTTAAAGTTGTTTTACCATGGTCAACGTGACCAATAGTTCCTATATTAACGTGTGGTTTGGAACGATCAAATTTTTCTTTAGCCATATCCGTTTATGTTTTAATTTAAAATTATTATTTTGTTTCTATTTATATTATTCTTAACTATTTTTTTATTCTTTTAAATCCGAGCCAATGACGAGAATTGAACTCGTGACCTCTTCCTTACCAAGGAAGTGCTCTACCTCTGAGCTACATTGGCAGATTGAGCGGGAAACGGGGCTTGAACCCGCCACCTACAGCTTGGAAGGCTGTCGCTCTACCAAATGAGCTACTCCCGCTTTTGATGTTGTGGGGAGAGGAGGATTCGAACCTCCGAAGGCGTCGCCAACAGATTTACAGTCTGCCCCATTTGACCACTCTGGTATCTCCCCTGCACCCAAATTTTTATTCTTCAAAGAACTTGAGCCGATGGACGGATTCGAACCGCCGGCCGGCTGATTACAAATCAGCTGCTCTGGCCAACTGAGCTACATCGGCATTTTTTACTATCGAACAATTTAATTGCCAGGTATTTAACTATATAAAAAATAGACCTTTATTAAAAGGTCTGCAAAATTATAAAACATATTAATAATAAACAAATGATTTCGTATGTTTTTTACATTATTTTGCAATTATTTTTAATTCTATCAATTTATGGGAAATCTTTATGAATATTTTTATTTACTTTTCCCTCTTCTTTTTTTTACTTTATGTTTAATTAGTTGTTTGCGAATTGCATTAACAGAACTATCAACTGCTTCTTCAAAAGTTTTGCATTGTTTTTTTGCAAAAAGGTCATAACCAGGAATGTTTAATCTAATCTCTGCAATTTTATTTTCTAATTTGTCATTATTATCCACACGAAGAATAACATCGCTGCCGTATAAGCCATCGTAAAGATTACTTAATTTTTTTATTTTTTCTTCAATAAAATCCTCTAAATTTTTGTCTGCTTTAAAACGAACAGAATTAATATTAACTTTCATATAAACCTCCTTAGTTTTTTATTTATGCCTTTGGATGGGCTTGTTTATATATTGATTTTAATTTTTCTATTGTATTATGAGTATAAATTTGTGTCGCCGATAAATTTGAATGCCCTAACAATTCTTTTATTGCATTTAATTCTGCACCATTATTTAATAAATGAGTTGCAAAAGTATGACGTAATACATGTGGGCTTTTTTTATCTAAAGTTGTAACTCCACTAAGATATGAATTTACTACTTTGTATGCAAGTTTTGGATAAATTTTATTTCCTTTTTCTGTTATAAAGAAATATTCAATAGAATTTTCTTCAATATTTATATTGTTTTTAACATCTATATAATGATGAATTAATTTGTTTAAATCCAAATTATATGGAATAATTCTTTCTTTATTTCCTTTACCTATAACTTTAATTGTACAATTTTTTGTATTTACATCTGATTCTTTTAAACCAACCAATTCTGAAACTCTTATTCCGGTAGCATAGAGAATTTCAATAATTAGTATATTTCTCACATCTTTAAATTCATCACTAATTTTAATATTTTTAAATAATAATTCCATTTTTTTCTCTTCAACAAAAACCGGTAATTTTTTTGAAGTTTTTAATGAAAATATTTTTAACATTGGATTTTCATCAATAATATTTTCTCTTAGAAGAAATTTATAAAATGATTTTAATGTTGTCATTTTTCTGTTTACTGACCTTGAAGACAAACCATTTTCAATCAAACTTACAAACCATGACCTAACAATCGAATAATTAATTTTTTTAATATCATCGATATCATAAATATTTTTGATAAATAAAAAAAATTGATTAATATCATTTTTGTAAGAAACTACAGTATGATGTGAATATCTTTTTTCAAATTGGAGGTACTGAACAAATTTTTGACTTAACATAAGCTAAAAAAGAAAAAATTATATCAACAATATTTAAACGTATAAATTTAATACAAATTATTGTTTAATACAATTTTTTTTTAAATAAAATTTAAACTTTTACAATTAAATTTTCTAAGCATCCATATTTCTATGCATTTCCTGAACATAGATAGCTTTCAATTTTTCTTGTCGTTTTTTAACAGAGGGTTTAGAATATTTTTGTCTTTCTCTTAATTCTTTAACAACTCCTGTTTTTTCAAATTTTCTTTTAAGCTTTTTTAAAGCTCTATCAATATTTTCACCTTCTTTTACAGGTATAATAATCATAATGATACTCTCGCTTTCTTTTTTTAAATTATTTGCTCTTTTTGGGAGTGCAAAATTATTATAATTTTTTATAAATCAAATAAATTTTGTAATTTTTATTTTTAAAAAAGATATTTCATTGTTGATAAGTCAGTTTAAAAATATATTTTCAACAAAAAAAATAGTTTTTATTTGTAAAAAAATTATTTATATTTGTAAAAAAAAAAAAAATATATATATAAATATAAATTTATTTAAAATAAATTTATATTATCTTTGTGTAATATAATGTTTATACATTGATGCAAAATTAATAAAACTCATGTTTTAAAGTTATTTAAAATTACAAGTTTATTAAAACAAATTTAGCTAATTAAAAAGAAAGTAACATTAAAAGTATTTAAATAATTTTCAATAAAATAAAAAAATAAACCATAATGAAAAATCATTTTAATTTTTCCTTTAAGGCAATATCTATTATTTTATCGTTTTTAATAGTTTTTCCTTTATTAATAAATGCTCAAAGCACAAATAATAATTCTAAAAGACCCATACAGAATTATTGGTCAATTAATGCCAATATAGGCTCGAATTTATTTTATGGAGATTTGAGTAAAATGGAAAATCAATGGGCTTATGGTTTGTCGATATCGAAAAAGATTTCACCAATTTTTAGCCTTAATCTCCAAGGTTTGTATGGTACTCTAAAAGGTTCTGACAAAACTATTGGGCAATATTTTGAAACAGAATTATTTGAATATAACTTAAATGTGAAAGTTGATATAAGCAACTTAATTGGTGGTTTAAATCCTGATAGGACTTTTAATTTTTATTTTCTTATAGGTGCCGGAATATCTAATTTCAATAATGAAAGATATACTATTATTGGAGACACACTTGTTGGAGGCAATGGACATTTTACTCAAAAAGATGGTTTTGATATGAGTTTCGGACTTAGTGAAAACAAATTCAAAACAGGTGAAGGAATTATCCCAATTGGATTAGGTTGTGATATAAAACTAAGCAAGAGATTTGATTTAAATATAGAATCAACCCTAAGAGGCATTAATCCTTCAAATGACAATTTAGATGGATATATTGACAATAGCAATAGTGTTGAAGGATATGGATATACCTCAGTTGGGATAACATACAAATTTGGTCAAGTACCTAAAAGAGTACGTCCACCAAAAGAAATTAAACCAGAAAAACCTG
>CAYLPA010000254.1:0-4345 GCA_964385385.1 uncultured Saprospiraceae bacterium
ATTAAAGTTTTAACTTTGGAGGTTATTAACTGAATTATATAATGGAAATAAACGGAAGTTCCGGTTATGCAATTGTTGGGCAAAATAATAAAATAACTTATGACATACTTTACGAAACTAACATTACATAGGTGGAGACAGTTTGAGAATGTTGAAATAGACTTTAACTCTAATTTAACGGTACTCACCGGAAAGAATGGTTGTGGAAAAACTACCATTCTCAATGTTTTAGGGAGACATTTTGGTTGGAATATTAATTTTGTTTCGACACCCTATATAAGCAAAAAGAAAAAGAAGAAATTTTGGGCAGATGTTTGGGATACAATTGAATCTGATTTCGAGATTCCACTTAATGCTAAAAATGTAGGTGATATAAAATATGATTCAGAAGAAACCTGTAATTTATTAGTACCTGATAATACTAACAACAAATCGAATTATAATCTTCAATATCAGCCAACAGCAAGTTAAAGGTATTACCATCCCTTCTCACAGACCAGTAGCTACATACCATACGATACAAAATATTCCTACTAATCCACAAACAAACCAACAACAATTTGAAGAATTTCAGCAACTTCTAATACAGACATATGGGTCAGGCAATGTCAGAAATCCTGGTATTGTTCTTAAGCAATCATTAATTTCTTTAGGGGTTTTTGGTTATGGAAATCAAAATGTAACCCCTAATCAGGAATACATTGACTTATTTGAAGGGTTTCAAGTTGTATTAAAAAAGCTTCTTCCACCAGAAATCGGATTTCAAAAACTTGAAATAAGAATGCCTGATATTGTGTTAATTACAAAGCAAGGTCCGTTTAACATTGATGCAATGTCTGGGGGTATCAATGCCTTATTTAGTATTGCTTGGCAAATTCATATGTATGGCGCAAATAATGACATGTGTACAGTTCTTATAGATGAGCCTGAAAACCATTTACATCCTAGTATGCAGCGTGATTTTCTTCCAAGTTTGAAAGAAGCTTTTCCAAATTACAGATTTATTGTTGCAACACATAGTCCATTTATTCTATCATCTTTACCAGATGCAAGTGTTTATGCATTGTCATTTAATGAAAAGAATAATATCACCTCAATATTATTGAAAGAATCAGATTTGACTGGAAGTGCAAATAAAATTTTAAAGGACATTTTAGATGTCCCAGTTACATTACCAAGATGGGTTGAAAGTAAAGTGAAAGGAATTTTAAGTGAATATTTGGAAGGCGATTATAATGAAGAAAAAGCTAAAGCAGCTTTTAATGCACTGAAAGAAGCAGGTCTAAATGATGTATTAAAAGATATTAATTTATGAGAAGCTTAGATAAAGAAAATATCCCTGAGGTTCTAAATGTCAATCATGAGAATTGGTTAGCGACTTGGTTACAAGATAAAACTAATAGAACAAATAAATATCGTTATAGACACCCAGATATAAAGACAACATTAAAAGAAGAGACAGGCTATAAGTGTGTTTATTGTGAGAGTAAAATTGGTCATAATACTCCGGGAGACGTAGAACATATTATACCATCAAGTAAAGATGAAACTCAACATTTTATTTGGAATAATCTCACAATTGCATGCACCGAATGTAATAGGCGGAAGAATGCGTACTATGAGGAAGGAGAAGAGTTTCTTAATCCATATATTGATAAACCAATCGAAGATTTAGTCGAACACTTTGGACCAATTGTAAGTTGGAGAAATGGTCATGCAAGAGCTGAAATTTCAGTTAAGATTTTAGAACTAAATAGCAATGTCCGAAGTGAATTGATATCACAAAAAATTCAAAAAATAGAAGAATTAAATAATTTAATTGAAAGGTATCAAGCAGAAGTAAATCCAATGCTAAAAAAACTACATGAATTAAGTTTAGATTCAATGAGTGAAAACAAATCCGAATATTCAGGAATGGTAAAATCAATACTTGAAAAAAAAGGAATAATATAAAATTACTTTGCCCAACAATGTATAAAAATAATAGCCGGTTCAGTAGTAAATTAAAGGGTTGTAGCCCGCTTCAACTGTCTTGTAGCTTGACAGGAATGAAGCCCGCAATCGGCTACTATTCTTATACTTAACGTTCGCATTCATACTAAAAGCTAACAAGCAAACCAATGATTCATTTATTCTTAATTTTTTTTATTGTTTTGTACAAAAACGAAAATGAAAGAATACCAACAATAATGTTTGCAATAAGTCCTGCCCAAAAGACACCGTTAATATCAAATATTCTCGAACCAATCCAAGCAAGGGGAACATATAAAACGAGCATTCTAATTATGGAGAATATTGCTGAAGGATAGGGTTTGTTTATTCCATTAAAAGCTGCGGTACTTAGCATTACTAAACCCTGAAATCCATAACTTGCACCAACAATGTAAAAATATTTTTTCGAAATCTCAATGACCAATAAATCGTCTGTGAATAAGGAAGCGATAGCTTCACCGAAAACTAACAGCAATATAAATACTACCACTCCCCACATCATAGAAAATTTTAGTACATAATTCAGTGATTTAAAAATACGAGCAAATTGATTTTTGCTAATATTCTGACCTATAAAAATGATTAAAACTGAACCTAATGATGCAATCACCATTAGTGCAAACATTTCAATTCTTGAAGCTACTCCGAAAGCAGCCACAGCCTCTTTACCAAATCCTGCAATTATCTTTGTGATAAGTGCGATGGAAATAGGTGTGATGAGCATTCCCAATGATGCAGGTCCTGCAATATGTAGCACATCTTTCCATGTTGAAAGAATGTTTTTAAATTTTCCAAAATAAAGCGTTAACAGCTTTTCTCGCTTGATTAAAACGATTAGTATAAAAATTAAGCCTGTACTTCGGGCAATTACTGTTGCCAAAGCAGCTCCTTTAATACCCATTTCGGGAAAGGGACCATAACCAAAAATCAGTAGAGGGTCAAGAATAGCATTTACAATTCCTGAAGAAACCATCAACATTCCTGGTAAAAAAGTATCGCCAGTTGCTCTTACAATATTATTTCCAATCATGGGTATTACAACAAAGGGTACACCTAAGTACCAAATACTCATATAATCAGAAATGTAGTCCAATATTTCCGGACTGGCACCAAGTGAACTAAAAACCGGACGAATCGTAAATAGTCCTAAAATAACAAAAATAATAACGACAATAACACCTAACAAAATTGCCCGACTTGCCATCAGTCTAACATTGTCGCGGCTTTCGGCGATGATATTTCTTGAAATCAGTGAGCTTGTTCCTATACCAATGCCTTGAGATAAGCTGCCGATGAACATGATAACCGGAAAACTAAAACTTATCGCAGCAAGTTGCTTCACTCCAAGTTTTCCAATAAAATAGGTGTCAACAAGATTGAAGATAACCATTCCCAACATTCCGAATAACATAGGCCATGTTAAACTGAAGAGTTGCTTTTTTATGTTTCCTTCTGTTAGGTTTCTATTTCTTTTCATTAAATCTTCAAATCTTATTTGACATTGGGAGCTTTACATTTGAAAAAAATTATATACTCAAAATGTTTATACTTCTATTTACTTGTTTGCTTAATTTCTTGTAATTTATTTTGTGCATTTTTACGCATCTTTTCGAGAAGTAAGAATACATTTTTCCTTTCGCTTTCACTCAAACCATCTAAAAGAACATTAGACCATGTGGAAAATATATTCTTCAAAGGTTCTAAAATTTCTTTTGTTTTATCAGTAATGAATATTTGATGTACTCTGGCATCATAGTGAGATATTTTTCTTTTGATATACCCATTATTTTCTAAAATTCTTAGTTGAGAAGTAATTGAAGATTTATCAAGTTTTAAATAATCTGATAATTGGACTTGTGTGATACCTTCGTTATGTGCGATGAAATGTAAAGTTCTAACCTGTGCATGTCCAATAGAATATTCTTTGAAATCATTTTGGAAATAAATATGTGCGGCTCGGGATATTTCACCTATTATTTTTCCAACTGATTGATGATGCTCTTCTTTATAATTTTTCATTGAGCAAAGATAAAAAGATTAGTTGGAATTCCAACTAATAAATTCAAAAAAAAATTATAATCTTATTTTTGGAATTCAAAGATATTGAATCGGTTACAATTTGTGCATAGTGAAAATTTTATCTGACAGACAAAATTTATGTAAATATTTTGCATAAGTCTTTATAATTAAAAATTAATGTTTTAACTTTGGAGGTTATTAATTCAATTATATAATGGAAATAACCGGAAGTTCCGGTTATGCAATTGTTACCAACAAGGCAAAAAAAAAAAAAAAAAAAAAAAAAGCCAACAACAAATAAATAACTATCTTTGCAAAATAAATAATTTAATTA
>CAYLPA010000255.1:0-4342 GCA_964385385.1 uncultured Saprospiraceae bacterium
TTATACTACTTTCTCAACCATTTCGGCGAGTCTGTTTGAATAACCGAATTCGTTATCGTACCATGAAATTATTTTCACAAGATTCCCATCTTTGACCATAGTTAGCAAAGAATCATAAATTGATGAATATTTGTTACCGATAACATCAACGCTAACAATAGGTTCTTCGCAATATTCGAGAATTCCTTTCATTTTGCCTTCAGCAGCTTTTTTCATAGCTGCATTGATTTCTTCAACAGTAGTATCTTTTTCGAGTTCACAAGTTAAATCCACACAAGAGCCATCGGGAGTTGGAACTCGCATTGCTAAACCATGCAGTTTCCCATCAAGTTCTGGAACAACCAATCCAATTGCTTTTGCTGCGCCGGTACTTGTAGGTATTATTGAAACTGCAGCAGATCTTGCTCTGCGTAAATCTTTATGAGGTGCATCAAGAATTATCTGGTCATTAGTATAAGAATGAATAGTGTTTATCAATCCTTTTTTTATTCCAAAATTATCGTTTAAAACTTTGGCAATAGGTCCCAAACAATTTGTTGTACAAGAAGCATTAGAAATGATTCTGTGTTCGGGTTTTAAAGCTTCGTCATTAACTCCTTGAACTATCGTAACATCAACATCATCTTTTGATGCAGCCGGCACACTTAATAAAATCTTTTTTGCACCTGCATGAATATGTTTTTCTAAAAGTTCTCTTTTCCTGAAAACTCCTGTTGATTCAATAACAACATCAACATTAAGTTCTTTCCATGGTAAATTTGCAGGGTCTCTTTCTGCAATAACTCTAATTTTGTTTCCATCAACAATCAAATAATCTCCATCAATTGAAATATTTCCTGGGAATTTTCCATGAACTGAATCATATTTCAATAAATGAGCTAATGTTTTTGAATCGGTCAAATCGTTTAAAGCGACAACATTAATATTTTTATTTTCTAACATAGCCCTGAAAGTTAGTCTTCCAATTCTTCCAAAACCATTGATTGCAACGTTTATTTTTGACATAACTATATTTTTTAAAATTTTATTTAAATGCAAAATTATTAAAAAAAAAGCCCTTTCTAATTAGAAAGAACTTTTTTTATTTTTTAATTCTCTTAATTATTCTTCTGGATGAATTGCTTCAACCGGACAAACATCTGCACAAGAACCGCAGTCGGTGCAAACATCAGGGTCAATTTTATAAATATCCCCTTCTGAAATTGCTTCAACAGGACATTCGTCTATACATGTACCACAAGCAGTACAATCATCAGAGATTACATAAGCCATAATATTATTTTTTTTATATTAATAATTTCTTTTCAACTGCAAATATAAAAATATAATAGATACAAAATTTTTTTATCAATATTTTTCAATAATTTTTTTCTTTTTTAATAAAAACCAAAGTAATCTGTGATAATAATCACATAATTAGAGACAAATAAAAGAGAATTAAAAAAAATGTATAATTTTTTTGATATAAAAAATATTATTGCTTTAACTTCGCAAAATAATATAAAAACTAATATTATGTCTAACAAAAATGATATCGTAAAAGAAGTAGAAAACGTTGTCATAAAATTTGCCGGTGATTCTGGAGATGGGATGCAAATGACAGGCTCCCAATTTTCGGATACATCTGCATTTTTAGGTGAAGATTTGGCAACATTTCCAGATTATCCATCTGAAATCAGAGCTCCGCAGGGAACAATTGCAGGAGTATCAGGTTTTCAGGTTCATGTCGGAAAAAATGAAATTCTCACATCAGGCGACAAAGCCGATGTTCTTATTGCTATGAATCCAGCTGCTTTAAAAGCAAATATGAAATGGGTTAAAGATGGTGCAACAATTATTATTGATATTGACAACTTCGATAATAAACACTATAAAAAAGCAGATTATGTTGAAGACCCATTGCATGATGGTAGCTTAATAGGATTTAATCTTATTAAAGCTCCCATTACTATGTTAACAAGAGCTACTGTTAAATATTTAGGATTAGATATTAAAACAGCAGATAAAACAAAAAACCAATTTGCATCAGGAATATTATTTTGGCTTTTTAACCGTGATATAAAGTTTGGCGAAAAATATCTTAAAGAAAGATTTAAAAACAAACCAATTCTTATAGAAGCAAATATAAAGGTGTTGCGTGCGGGTTATAATTATGCCGAAACTATTGAAGCTCTAAATACAACCTATCAAATTTCTCATACTGGTGAAAGAAAAGGAGTATTTAGAAATATCACAGGAAACATTGCTGCTGCTTGGGGTTTATTAGCAGCATCAGAACGCTCGGGATTACCTTTATATTTAGGGTCTTATCCTATCACTCCTGCATCAGAAATTTTGCAGGAACTTTCTAAAAGAAAACATCTTGGAGTAAAAACTTTTCAAGCTGAAGATGAAATTGCAGGAATTTGCTCCTCAATAGGTGCAAGCTTTGCAGGGAATTTAGCGATAACATCAACATCAGGTCCCGGGCTTGCATTAAAAAGTGAAGCTATTGGATTAGCTGTAATGACTGAACTTCCTATTGTTATTATAAATGTTCAACGCGGCGGACCTTCAACCGGACTTCCAACAAAACTTGAACAAGCTGATTTAATGCAAGCATTATATGGAAGAAATGGAGAAAGTCCATGTATTGTTATAGCTGCAAGCACACCGGCAAATTGTTTTGAATATGCTTTTGAAGCTGCAAAATTAGCTCTTGAACATATGACCCCGGTTATTTTGTTAAGCGATGGTTATCTTGCTAACGGCTCAGGTCTTTGGAAAATTCCTAAGGTTGCTAAGATGCCAAAAATTGATCCTCCTTATGCTAAAGCCAATGACCCTGATTTTGAACCTTATCGTAGAGACCCTGAAACACTTGCAAGACAATGGGCTTTGCCGGGAACACCGGGATTACGACACCGCATCGGTGGATTAGAAAAAGAAGATATTACAGGAATTGTTTCTCATTCACCACTTAACCACGAAAAAATGGTTAAGCTACGTGAAGAAAAAGTTCAAAGAGTTGCTAAATATATCCCTTTACAAAAAGTTTTTGGTGATGAATCAGGAGATTTACTCGTCATTGGATGGGGAGGAACTTACGGTGCAATTTATACTGCCGTAAAAGACTTAAGAAGTGAAGGTAAAAATGTTAGTTTTACTCATTTTAACTATATTAAACCTCTGCCGGAAAATACCGAAGAAATATTAAGTAAATTTAAAAAAATTATAGTCTGTGAAATAAATATGGGACAATTTGCAAATTATTTACTTTCGCAATTTCCACACTTTAATTACACTAAATATAATAAAATACAAGGTCTTCCATTTATGATATCAGAGCTAAAAGAAAAATTTAATTCAATTCTGGAGGAAAAATAATCATGGAAAAAGAAATAAAAGAAATATTAACCAAAAAAGATTTTCAGGTTGACCAACCAGTAAAATGGTGTGCAGGTTGTGGTTCTTATTCAATACTATCTGCAGTACAAAATGCTCTTCCCGAAATTGGTGTAAAAAAAGAAGACATTGTTTTTATTTCAGGAATTGGATGTTCATCCAGATTCCCATATTATATGGAAACTTACGGCTTTCACACTCTTCATGGAAGAGCAAATCCAATAGCAACAGGTACTAAACTGGCAAACCCTGATTTAAGTGTATGGGTTGTTACCGGTGATGGAGACTCAATGGCAATTGGTGGAAATCATTTTATTCACACTTTAAGGAGAAATATTGATATCAACATATTGTTGTTTAACAATAAAATTTATGCTTTAACAAAAGGACAATATTCTCCAACCACTCCTTTCGGATGTGTTACAAAAACTTCTCCTGATGGAACTATCGAACATCCTTTTAAACCCGGAGAATTAGCTATGGGTGCCGAAGGTACTTTCTTTGCAAGAGTTGTGGATACTGAGCCAAAAAGAATGAAAGACGTTTTTATTAAAGCTGAAAAACACAAAGGAACTTCACTTATTGAAATTCTTGAAAATTGCGTTATTTTTAATAATAAAATCCATTCCGACATCACTGGAAAAGATGTAAAAGATGACAACCAAATTTATTTGGAACATGGCAAAAAAATGATATTCGGAAAAGAAAGAAACAAGGGATTAGTTCTTGATGGATTAAAACTTAAAGTTGTTACAATTGGTGAAAACGGAATTACAGAAGATGATATTTTAACGCATGATGCAAAAAGTCCCGATGACACAATGCATTACCTTCTTACAAGAATGACACTTCCTGAACATCCTGTTGCAACTGGTATTATTCGTTCTTTTGATGTTGTTAATTATGGTCAATTGCTTCAGGAACAAGTTGATTATGCAAAAGAAACAACTAAAATAAA
>CAYLPA010000256.1:0-1204 GCA_964385385.1 uncultured Saprospiraceae bacterium
TTTTCATTGATTTTAATTTTCTTTTCGTGCAAAAAAGAAGAAGATGATATTTCTCCTTTGATTACAATAGATTCTCCTAACGAAAATCAGTCATTTAATGTTTTTGACACAATAATTATTAAAGCAACTGTTAGTGATGAGAATAAATTAGAGAGCATTCAAGTGGTTTTGGTTGATGAAAACCTTATACCTGTTTTGGGTACTGTTGTAATAAATCCTGAAGCAAATCAAGTAGATATTGTTCTTCATTATCCAATTAATGATTTCTATTTAGAAAATGGCACCTATAATATTTTAGTAAAAGCATTTGACGGAACAAACTACAAAAATTCATATAAAAAAATATTTATCAATGAAGCACCAACAAGATTGGAATATATTTCAGTACTTTCAAAAACTTCAAGTAGTTCAATAAATATTTCAAAAATTGATTCTGCTTTTAATCAAAATTTTTTATTTTCAATAAATAGCGATTATTCGGCTTCAGCTTTGAGTTCAAGGTATCAACAGTTGTATGTTGCAGGTCGTTATATTTATAATATGAATGCCTACGAACTCGAAAAATTTGACATTAGCTGGACAGTTCAATCCATACCAAATCCACCGGCAGCATATTTTGAAAGTGTTTCCTATTTCGATAAAAAAGTTTATATTTCTTTTAATAATGGTGAAATTAAAGCTTATGATAATAAAGGAGCAGTAAGATTTTCAACAACAGTATCAACAGGAATGTATCCAAAAAAAGCTTTCAAACATGATGATTATTTGATTGTGGCTCAAAAAAATTATGTCGGCTTTGATGGAGCTATTGGAGTGTATTATTTGATTAGCGGAGTTTTAAAACAAAAATTACCAGTCAATTATAATATTGTAGATTATTTTTCGAAAGACAATGATAATATTTTTGTTTTCGGAAATGATGGAAATCAGGGAAAAATATTGATTTATAATTTAAATGACAATAACACATGGGAGCCTTACTCTTATCAAATAGGAAAAATCATTAACGTAACTCAAATTGATAACTTAAATTATTTGATTGCCTTTGAAAACGAAATTAAACATTTCAAATATAATCCTATTAGCCTGACTACCTTTATTTCAAATGTCTCTGCAAAAAACATTAAGTTTGAACACATGAATAATTTGATTTATACTGCTGAAAATTTTAAAATTTCAACTTATAATTATCCTAATGCTGTTT
>CAYLPA010000256.1:1304-4324 GCA_964385385.1 uncultured Saprospiraceae bacterium
TAATAAGTAATAAATAAGCATTTGATGATTTTTTCCTTAAAAATTGGCTATATTTTATTATGGGTAAATTCTATTTAGCAATTTAATTTTCCTGAACCATATAAGGATTATAAGTTCATATAATATTTTATATAAGTTTATTGTTTAACAATTTAACAATTATTTTTTTCTTATATTTCCTTTTATACCTTATATGGTTTATTTTTTTTAATTTAACGGAATTATTCTGAAAAGAAATTTATGAAGAAAACATTAATAATATTAATCTGGGTTTTAATCGGCATCACATTATTAGTTTTTATTTTTATCGGAAGTAAAAACAAATCAGACCCATTTTGGAGTTCTTTAGATACTTTGATTGTAAGCAAAAATATTTATTGTCTTGAAGAAAAATTTGATGTGATTGATAGTGCATATAGAACTTATCAGAAAGACACGGAATTACAAAAAGTTTCATCTTTTGAATTTATAAGCAAGCCATTTTTACCTATTTATGAATACCACAAATTTTTAAATATAATTGATTATTTCTACAAAAATAAAATCATGATTGTGTCTGGAGTTACAGGTTCAAGTAAAACAACAATAATTGACCGTGCAGCAAAACTTATGGCAGCTTCTCCCGAGCGAATTTTACATTTACAATGTGTAGAGAAAATGGAAGTTGAACTACACAAACAATGGATAGGATACCAAACTGAAGATGCTTTTCGCCCCGGCAAATTATTGAAATTTTTTGAGAAATGCAGGCAAGACACTTTGCATAATTTTGTTTTCATTATTGATGATATTGACAAAATATATCCTGCAACTTTTTTTGGTGCACCTTTATGGAACGAACTAGATAACCCATCATACAATAATTCTATCGAAGGATATACTGATGATTTAACAATCCCTCCAAACTTTTATATGCTTGCTGTTACTCACTCAGGAGCAGGCAGCACAGTGGAACTTAATTTTGAGCATTACAGACGACTTGGAAATAATGTTCCTTATGTTATTCCTCCCGATTACATTGAATTTTTTCTTTATATGAAAACAAAATTTGAAAACAAAGAAAATATCTACAAAGAAAAAAAACACATAAAAAAACTTCTTTATTTTTTCATTAAAGCAAACGAATATATTGAAAAAAACTATGGACAATCATATATGATAGGTCAATGGACAGCTGTCAGAAAATATCTTGAACCTGAAAATTTTGACGATTTCGTTAATTGTTTCCTTGAAAATGTAAATACTTTTTCTCCTGAAGTTCCTCTTTCTAAAGCCGATTTTAAACCAATATTTTATTCTATTGAAAATGATGGCTTGCTGATAAAAACTAATTTTTTAGATAAGAGTTTTAAAGCTATTATTAAAACAGGCGTTTTTAGCGAAATCACTGTTGCAATACTTTTTGCACTTATTACTGCGATTATTAGTATAATAATGTTCAGGAAAAAAAGGAAATTTATTAATGAATTGGTTTGTTCATCAAACGCAACTATTAAAGAATTTGAAAGCAATAAAATATCTTATGACGAATCAAGAGGAAGGCTATTAATTATTAATGAAAACATTGATAAATATATTATTAAAAGAAAAATAAATTTTACCGAAGCCAATTATTTGCTAACTACAATTAGTCACCAACTGAAAAAAATTGAAGATATTAATAAACTAAATCAAGCATCTTTAAACCTTAGAGAAATGTTTAATAGGTTTACTGCCGATGGAGAATTAGACAAGAAAGAACACAACTATCTTATCCAGTTTTTGGACGGAATAAAATCAACTATTTCAACTAAAGTTTATAATAATTTAAAAACCCAGATTGACGACACTTTTCGTAAAAGCTTTGTAACGAAAAAATGATTTATATGGACTTAAAACTTATAATTACCAGCGATGGGTCTCATTCACTTTATTCTTCCAGATTTAAGGATGGCTATCATTCTAATTTTGGAGCAATACAGGAATCGAAACATATTTTTATTGAATCGGGATTTAAGATAATTGATAAGTCTGAAAACCCTTTAAACATTCTTGAAA
The DNA here is from genome assembly GCA_964385385.1 of uncultured Saprospiraceae bacterium. Taxonomy (GTDB): domain Bacteria; phylum Bacteroidota; class Bacteroidia; order Bacteroidales; family CAYLPA01; genus CAYLPA01. The sequence continues at coordinate 3,342 of CAYLPA010000256.1, forward strand.
TTGGTTTTGGAACCGGTCTGAATGCTCTATTAACGTTTGTTGAAGCTAAGAAAACAGGGATAAAAGTAAATTATTATTCTATTGAAGCTTATCCAATTCCGGAATCAATTTATAGGCAATTGAATTATTCCACGTTTGTTGATGATTCAGAAAAAGATATTTTATTGAAAATGCACGATTCAGAATGGGAACAAGAAACTCTTTTGTCGGAAGATTTTTCTTTACTCAAAATTAAGTCAAAACTCGAAGAAACAGAATTTGTTGATTATGAATTTGATTTGGTTTATTTTGATGCTTTTGCACCAGATGCTCAAGCAGAAATGTGGACTCAAAACATTTTCGATAAAATTTATAATTCTATGATTAATAAAGGTATTCTTATGACTTATTCCGCAAAAGGTGAAGTAAGACGAAGATTAAAAAATTCAGGATTTAAAGTTGAAAAAATTCCGGGACCAGAAGGAAAAAGAGAAATTACGAGAGCAACAAAATAATTAATAAATAAACATTTAAGTTGTGAAAATAAATAAATATAATATTCGCATTTATGGATTATTCATTAATAATAATCAGGAAATTCTTATTACAGACGAATTTCGTTTGGGTATTAAAATGACAAAATTTCCGGGTGGCGGATTAAAATTCGGCGAAGGAACAATAGAGTGCTTAAAACGTGAATGTCGTGAAGAACTAAATCAGGAAATTGAAATTATTCGACATTTTTACACAACTGATTATTTTCAGCAAACAAAACTTTTGCCTGAAAATCAACAATTAATAAGCATTTATTATTTAATAAAAATCAAAAAACCTTATAAATTCAGAACTACTGATAAAAAGTTTGATTTTGATGAATTGTTTGATGGAGCTCAATGTTTTCGATGGGCTTCGTTAAAGAATTTTAACGCTGATGAACTAACATTCCCAATTGATAAAAAAGTTGTAGAATTGTTGAAAGAAGAATTTATTTAATTATAAAATTT
>CAYLPA010000257.1:0-4290 GCA_964385385.1 uncultured Saprospiraceae bacterium
GGACCACGAATGGGCTGTGCATATACTTTTGGTTCAAATGCTGCAAGAATGGAAGCTTCAAAAGAAGAAGGCGGGTATAATATGTATCCATTAACATCAATGTTTGGATACCAATATGAAGTTCAGTATTTAAGTTCAGGGGAATTTCAGGCATTATTAGAATTAATTGTTGCTGTTAATGGGCTTGAGTCTGGAACATTTGCTCCATCTCTTACTTTTTTAAATGGATTCAGATTTAATAATTCAGGATGGGAAATTGGTTTAGGGCCTGTGTTTAGAGGAGTAAAAAGAGCCAAAGGTTATTATGATGAAAATGGAGATTGGAATTTAAAAGGTGATATGCCCGAAGGTGCAAATTTTGAAATAGTAGAAGAAATTGACTCCAGAGGTAATACAAAACTTTCAACAGGATTAATAATAGCAGTTGGAAAAACTATTAGATCCGGTTACTTGAATATTCCATTTAACTTATATGTGTCTCCTCGAAAAGACGGAACCGTTGTTGGACTTTCATTTGGATTTAATGTTGCTAAAATGCCAAAATATAAAAAGTCGATAAAATAAGGATATAAAATATTTTATTGGTGTCCGATAAATTTTAATAAAAAGGTTGAATTAATTCTTAGTAATTTCTTTTCCTCTGTCCTAAAGGATGTAAATTGCTAACAATTAATTCATCCTTTAGGAGCGAGGCAAAAATTGATTGGTGTAATTTACATCCTTTTTTTAAAAAATAATTTTATCGGACACTACTGAAAATTTTTATAAAAAAAGCAAAGCGATTACTAGCAGTTTGAGTTTTAATCTGACAATCTTTCAATTTCTTTAAGAAGTTTATCTTTATTAACTGGAACAACTCCAATATCTTCGCAAACTAATCCTCCTGCAATGTTTGAAATGTATGCAATTTCTTCGGGTGGGAGTTTTAGAGCCAAACATAATGCGGCAACGCTGATAACTGTATCGCCTGCTCCCGAAACATCTGAAATAGTACGAATATGAGCAGGAATAAGATGTCTTTCAGTATCATTGCTTATGAAAATTCCACCTTCAGATAAAGTAATCATTATCGTATCTATTTTGATTTTTTGTTTAATCAATTTAGCAGCTTTTGATAGCTCATAAATATTTTTATGATCAAAATCAAGATTTAAACCTTCTTTAAGTTCTTTAAGGTTGGGTTTGAAAAAATCAAAATTCTTATAAGCATAGAAATTCTTCTTTTTGGGGTCAACAACAAGAGGAATGTTTAGGTTTTTAGATTTTTTTAAAATCATGTTAATTAAAGCAGTATTAATAACTCCTTTATCATAATCCTGAAAAATTATTATATCAATTTTTAGTATATCAAATATATCATTGATTTGTTTTGAAAGTTGTTCAAAATCATCTTTGTTTAGGTCAGTCGTTGTTTCTTCATCAACTCTTATCATTTGAGATTTGTTAGCAAATACTCTGAATTTTGTTGTTGTACTTCTGTTTGATGAAATAACAATACCTGATTTTGATAAACCTCTTTGGTCAAGTAAATTAATGAATTCTTTTCCTTTAGCATCTTTTCCTATAACCGAGCAGATTATTGGTGTTGCTCCCAGAGCTTTGATGTTCATTGCAACGTTTGCAGCTCCACCAAGACGGTCAACTCTTTCATGAACCGATACAATAGGAACCGGTGCTTCAGGAGACATTCTATCAACAATACCCCACAAATAAGAATCAATCATTACATCACCGATAATTAAAACTTTTTGTTGATTGAATTCATTAAATAATTTTAAAATATCATCTTTGTTTTTCATTTTTATTATAATGATTTATACTATTTTAATTTTGATAATCCTTCTTTAATTCTTCTAACAGCTTCTCTCAGCACATCTTTTGATGTTGCATAAGAAAAACGAACACAATCGGGACTACCGAAAGCCTCGCCCGGAACAAGAGCAACAAATTCTTTGTTTAAAAGATACATACATAAATCTTTGCTATTGTTGATTACAGTTTCACCATCACTTTTGCCGAAGTAATAAGAAATATTAGGGAAAATATAAAATGCTCCGTTTGGGACATTTGTTATAACATCCGGAATGTCATTTAATAATTTCAGAACAAGGTCTCTTCTTTCTCTGAAGGCAATGAGCATATCTTTAATTTCTTTTAACTGTTTTGGGTCAGCTTCGAGAGCAGCGATAGCTGCTCGTTGAGAAATAGAACAAGTTCCTGAAGTGATTTGCCCCTGAAATTTGTTACAAGCTGAAGCAATTATTTTCGGTGCCCCGATAAACCCAAGTCGCCAGCCTGTCATAGCAAAACCTTTAGAAACACCATTTACAGTTATTACTTTGTCATATATAAAATCAAACTGTGCAAAACTTTCATGCTTGCCAACAAAATTTATGTGTTCATAGATTTCATCGGAAATAATATAGATATTCGGATATTTTGCAATGACTTCTGCTATTGCTTTTAATTCTTCTTTAGTGTAAACCGAGCCGGTGGGATTACAGGGAGAATTAAACATTATTAGTTTGGTTTTTGGAGTAATTGCTTTTTCAATTTGTTCGGCAGTAACTTTAAAATCCTGTTCAATAGTTGCGGGAATATTTATTTCCACTGCTTCTGCTAATTTAATTATTTCTTTATACGATACCCAGTAAGGAGTTGGGACAATAACTTCGTCGCCAGGGTCAACAAGACATAAAACAGCATTTGCTATTGATTGTTTTGCTCCTGTGGAGACTACAATTTGCTCGGGAGAATAATCAAGATTGTTATCGCGTTTAAATTTCTTGCTGATTGCTTCACGAAGTTCCATATAACCCGGAACAGGGGAGTAGTGAGTATAATTTTCATCAATAGATTTTTTGGCAGCTTCTTTAACAAAATCGGGTGTGTTAAAATCAGGTTCTCCAATACTTAATGCAATAACATCATTCCCTAATGCTTTTAATTCTCTGCTTATTCTTGTCATTGCAAGAGTTTCAGATTCGGATAAATTTCTTATTCTTTTTGATAATATCTCCATAATTTCTTTTTTGATTTAGGCAAATTTAATAAAATTAATGTTTTGCCAAAATTTTAGTTTCATTTTGAATAATCGGAATTTTTCGATAACCATTTCCATACGGAAGTAACAATTATTCGCTTTTGATTTAATACAAATTCATCTTCTTGATTATGTGTTAAAATCAAGCCATTGTTTACTTTAATATTTTCCATTGCCTCTTGTAAACCTTTGATTTCTCTATTTTGGTTTTCTTCTGTAAGCTTGTAACAAACCTGAATTGCAGAATATTTGTTTTTGTTTTTTATAATAAAATCACATTCGTTTTTTTCTTTAAAATAAAATATATTTAATTTGTTTTGTCGTAAGTGAAGAAAGACAACGTTTTCTAACAATCTTCCAGAATCTTTTGAAAAACTAATTGAATTTGCTTTTACAAAACCAACATCTATAGCATAAATTTTTTTAGGATTAAATATCTGTTTTTTTATGGAATAACTGAATTTAGGCACAGTAAACAAAAGGTAGCTATCTTCAAAATAGGAAATATAAGAAACTACAGAATTAACTGATCCAAATTCAAAAAGTTTAGTAAGATTGTTATATGAGAATTCTTTTGCTGTATTACTTATCAGATAAATAGCTAGTTCTTTTATTTTCTTGGAATTTTTTAAACCATAGCGTGCAATAATATCCCTGATAATAATATCTTCAAGTAGTTGTTGGTGAATTTCTATATTATTATTTTTGAGAAATTCGGGAAAACCACCTTTTTCAAAATATTTATTAAATGATTCAATATTTGCAGTTTGATTTGTGAAATTTAAAAATTCCTTGTATGAAAAAGGAAATAATTCTTTGCTGATATGCCTACCAGTTAATTTAGTTCCGAGTTCTTTGCTTAATAATGATGCATTTGAGCCAGTTATAACAAATTTTATTCCTTGATCCTGTCGAGTTCTGATGTATCTTTCCCAACCTTGTACATTTTGAATTTCGTCAAGGAAAAGTATATTATTGTTTTCATATTTATCAAATATTTCTTCAAGTCTTTTGAAATCGGTAATGTCAAATCCAAAAACACGTTGGTCTTCAAAATTAAAAAAAGCGAATTTTTGTTCTTGTTTTATTATTTGTAATAATAAAGTGCTTTTTCCGCATCTTCTTATTCCTGTTATAATGATTACGTGTGATGATGAAAAATCCAGTTGCTTTAATAAATTACGTAAGGTTCCTGTTTCTTTTTCATTTATTAAATTAAATTGTTTTTTTGCAACTGTATGTATTGT
>CAYLPA010000258.1:0-4250 GCA_964385385.1 uncultured Saprospiraceae bacterium
TTATCTAACCATGCTTTGAAAACAAATCGAGCTTCTTTCTCTTTAGAATTTTGCGTAAGATATTGAATCAACAAATCTTGGATTATCCCTTTGTCTCCGTCTTTATCTAACCATGCTTTGAAAACAAATCGAGCTTGTTTTGTGTCTGCAAATTTTTGTAAATATTGAATTGTATAATTTTTGATAAAATCAATATTTTTAGTACTTGATAGATATGCTTTTATTACAAATGAAGACCAAGGGCTTTGAGGAAAAGTAAGGTAATCTTCAAAATGATTTTTTATTTCAGGGACATATCCAAATAATTTAATATATGTTGAAATTATTCGATGAGCAATATTTCTATCAAAACTTAAATCTGTGTTTTCTAATAACCATCTATCTGTTAATGACTTTAATCCTTCAGGAATTGATTCTCTTTTACTAAAAACATTCAAAGCAAAACTAAGAGGAAATCCAAATAAAAGGTCTTTTGTGTAGTCGTTGAAAAAAACTGGATGGTTATTTATTATTCTAATACGTTCTTCTTCTTCAAAAAGAGATGTAGTGGCAAGATCATTTTTATTATTTTCCAAATAATCACACTCATCAATGCAATTTTCTATGAACTTAACAAATGCTCCAACATTAAATGGACTTGCCCCATTTATACGTTCATAAGCTCTAATCCAATTAGTTGTTTTATTATAAACCGATGCAAACTCAATTGAATCTTTAAAAAATATATTTTGCCGTTTGTATTTTGACTCCAATAATAAAATTAAAAGTTCATCTGTAATTGTATCGTGAATAGTGTGATAGGCAACTTCTCCTGTTTCAGGCTCTATTTCCTCGATCCATCCATCATTTAATAATCTATCAATCTGATTAGTTAAAACTTTATTTTCATTGTAATGAAATAGCGTTTCAGTATTATTACATGGTAATGACATCAAATAAATTATTGCCTTTTCAGCTTTTAAAAAATCATTCTCGATATTAATTGTCGCCAAGAATCTCTTTTTAAGCCATTCTTTAAAATCTCCTGATTCAAGAATATCAAGGTGTTTGCCTGTTTCATATAAATATCGTAGAAATACAGCATATGATGGTTTCAACAAATGAAAATCAAACCGTTCAATTTTTTCAACATGAATATTTAGTAAGATATTATTTATTACATGCTTTTGGTATTCTTTCTCGCTTTCGTTATCAATTAATTTAGCTTGATAGTATGAATGAGGGTAATTAGAACTACCATTAAAAGAATTACGACAATTGGCAATTACCTTAATATTAAGGTTTGAATTATAGGTGCAAATTTCCTCAATAAAATCGGGATTATACCAATTACATTCTTCGATATAATCAATAATTAAAAGGTGATTCCCATTATGCTTTTTTTCAATACCATTAGTGTATTCCAAAAAGTCAGCCAATGCTTTAAAATCATCAAACCGTGGTGTTAAAAAAAGCACATTCCATTGTTGAGAAAAAGCATAGAGACCTATTTGAATTAACAGGCGCGTTTTCCCAATTCCTCCTTCGCCTGAGATTATACACCCTTCATTATCTCTTATATTTAATAAATTCTCTACTATTTCTGATTCAGTTATGAAATTTTTTGGATTATTTTCTCTTTTAAAATCATCTCTTGAAATATAACTTAGAATATTCCCAGAAAGATATTGTTTGTATTTGTTTGCTTTATCTCCAGTAAAAAGATAATTTGAAAGTGGGTTCACACCATTGGGCTGAGGCTTATCAATATTTATATAATAATTTATTACATCTCCAATATTAATATCACCACCTGCATGTAGTGAAGCTTTTGCTATGTTTTTTTCGTTATTCAAAGGGATAACTTATTTATTAAAAACATCTCCAATAGCAATATTACCTGTTACATTCGAAATAGGTGCATTAACAACATTCTTAAGTCTACTATTTGTAATTTTGAATATAGGTGCATATTCAGGTTTATTACGTAATTCACAATATTCTTCCTTATTTTGATTTATTTCTTGTTTTAATATTTCATTTTCTTCAGTTTGTGCTTCAAGTTCTAATCGTAGCATTTTTAATACTTCTTCATCTGCCGAAAGTTGTTCCATTAAAACTATTTTTTCTTTGTGTAATTTGCGTGTAAATAATCCACCAAACCAATTAGTAAATTTCATAGCACCATCCTTTAGTGGTTTAGTTATTCCAGTTTGTTTCAAAACAGCATATGCTTCAGCTGCAGTTTTTACTAACTCTTCAAAATTTATTGGTTCCATAAGTATCTATTTTATAATACTTGATAAGCTACATTAGGTAACATTCTTTGGATTGTTTGTTAACTTTTAAAATAACAATTAATGTTCTTTATCTGTAAAGGGCTATATAGATAAAAACACCTTATCCTTGTTTTTCAAAATTAAGAAAAATAACAACATGTTACTAATTTAATCAATAATAATATCTCAAGATATGCTTTTCTCTAATATTTAATAAAAACACTTTCTTGTGTTTTCCCTTATCTTGCTTTTACTTGGTGATTTGCCATAAGTTCTATTATATCAGCCTTTCAGGCTGTATAATTTTTTTTTGATAATGAAAAATAAGACTGAAAGTCTTAGACAAATTAACTTGGAGCAAGGCACCAAGAAAAATACTCAAAATAATTTCAGCCTGAAGGGCTGAGAGAAATTAAAATATATTAATCCTAAAATATTGACAAGACCTAACAGGTTTTTAATTAAAAAACAGTGGAGTTTATCATTTCACTTTAAATTGAATTCAAAGGAAACCTGTTAGGTCTGAGTACTAAAATTTTTAAAAAACACTCAAAATTTAAATACTATTTTCCCCGCCGACATATTGCTAATATACTGACGAAGACCTGCAACAACTTCTTCTAATTTAATTGTTCCTTGTATTTTTGTTTTGATTTCACCATTGATTATTGAGTTCTGTAATTCTGTGGATATTTTATTGAATTTTTCTCCATCAGTTTCTGTTATCCAATCTGATAAATTAAATCCTTTGATTGATTTGTTTTTAAAAATCAAATCCATTTCATCTATGTTTGTAACTGCCTTACCAGATAAACCACCATAAACAACAAGCTGAGAATCACGAGGCATTGCATTAAAAATCTGTCCCGAAACTTCTCCGCCAACAGCATCAAAAGCAGTCGTAGCATTTAGATTATGAACAAGTTCTTTAAGTTGTGTTTCAAAATTTTCACTTGACATATTAATTACATATTTCTCACCGAGCTGATTTATCTCATCAATATGTTCATCTTTCCTGACAATATTAATTAGTTTTATTCCTTTTTCTTTTGCCAACTTTTGAATAAAAACTCCAATTTGACCTGCAGCAGCATTTTGGATAATTGTTTTAGAATTTCTTTTCTCGGCATAATCCACAAGACCGTAAGCAGTAAATGGATTCACAAAAAAACAAGCTGCTTGTTCAATATCCATTTCATCTTTTATCTGAAGGCAATTTTTATAATTCGTAACAAAATATTCTGCCCAGGTTCCATGTTCATTTTCTTGTGTAAAGCAACTGACTTTCTTCCCTACTAATTCCTGTGCTTTAGGATTTCTACCTGCAAATACAACTGTTCCACTGCCTTCAAAGCCAAGAACTTTAGGCAGGTCTTTTTTTATATTATAACCTCCTCGCATAAAAGCAATATCAGATGGATTGCAAGGAGCAGCTTGCATTTTTATTAGAACCTGCTCAGCTTCAGGTTTTGGAACATCAATTTCTGTTACTTTCAAGCTTAATAATACTCTTATAATATTACGATTGTATGCCTGCAATTGAATAGCACGCATTTTTTTAGGAATATTTTTATTATTCATTTCTTTAAATTTTAAGAATATAAATTTACTAAAATTGTTATTTTAATTAACAAAAGAAGAAAACTCTTTCTCAATTCTGATTCCCTTTAGGGTCAGGGCAAAGATGAATTAAGAAAGAATTTACGGTTAAAAAGGATGGATGGTAAATAGTTATAAAAAAAAGGAAGTCAATAAACTTCCTTTAGTTCTTTATGTCTTAAATTTGGGTTCTACAGTTCTTTTAGTGGAAGTGAAAATATTTTAATATTCAATAAATTCCAAATAGCAAAAAACAAATAGCAAATAAAACCCAAATTCCAATGTTTAAAAAACTCAAACAACAAAAACTCTAAATTAACACAATAACTTAATATTTATTATTGATACCCGTCCAAAATAGTGTGTCTGTAACCAAAAAAGTTTCCAACAATT
>CAYLPA010000259.1:0-2519 GCA_964385385.1 uncultured Saprospiraceae bacterium
GCGCCTTAAACCGCTCGGCCACCTCTCCTTTGAGGAAAACGAATCACTCCTACTCAAATAATTTAGTTTGCTAAAATACAAAAAAAACTCTTCTACGGTAAAAATTTATATAAATTTTGTATTTTTTTTTTAATAATTGTATTCTATGAATTTAAATAAACTAACTGCATTATTTGTTGTTGCCTCAGCTACTTCTTCAATTGTTATATTTTTTATTTCAGCAATTTTTTTTGCAATATAAAAAATATAGGAGCTTTCATTTCTTTTTCCACGATAAGGAACAGGAGCAAGAAATGGTGAATCTGTTTCTAAAACAATGTATTCAAGATTAATTTCCTTTACAACTTTATCTAAACCTGAATTTTTAAAAGTTACAACGCCTCCTATTCCAATTTTAAATCCAAGAGAAATAACTTTCTGGGCTTGTTCTAAAGTTCCTGTAAAACAATGAAAAACTCCGAGCAAATCAGGATTATTTATTTGCTTTATTATTTTAATTATTTCATCAAAGGATTCACGAGAATGAACGACAATTGGTAATTTATATTTTAATGCTAATTGAATTTGATGATTAAAAGCAATTTCTTGTTCTTTATAAAATGTTTTATCCCAATATAAATCAATTCCAATTTCGCCAATTGCATAGAATTTCTTAGTTGTTAAATATTTTTCTACAATTGCAATTTCATTCTTATAATCTTTGTTAACAGAGCCCGGATGTAAACCAATCATTGGAAAACAATTGTCAGGAAAACTATCACATAAATTCAGCATATCATCAACTGATGTGCTGTCAATATTTGGTAACATCATAAATTTCACATCATTTTCAATAGCATTTTCAATTACCAATTTTCTATCCTGAGCGAAATTATCTAAATATAGATGTGTGTGTGTATCTGTTAAAACCATATTGCGAAAATAGGCAAAAAGAAATATTTGAAGTTACATCAATTAATTTTTAACGAAAAAATTATACTATTAAATAGTATTTTACTATTTTTGTTAATTGGAAAAATTCTTTATTTAAAAATTAAAAAAATTGCTGCCATGAAAAAATTATTAGTATTTACGTTTATTATTGCTTTTATGATTGGAAGTTTTTCTTGTAGTAAATACGAAGACGGACCAACGATTAGTCTTAATACTAAAACAAAACGTCTTTGCAGAGAATGGAAAATTCAAAGTGTAATGCAGATAACTCCTCTTGGCGAAACTGATGTAACAGATCAACAACCCGAGGACTTTACTATTGAATATAAAAAAGATGATACATGGAGCCAAATGGCTAATGAAGTTAAATCAACAGGCACTTGGGAATTTAGCAATGATAAAGTAAAAATAAGACTAAAAACTGATGGAGCTCCTAACGATTTACCAATTGTTTATGTCATTCTTAGGCTTAAAAATGACGAATTATGGTATTTGCATATTGTTGGTGATACCGAAGAAGAATTCCATTTAATAGCAAAATAATTTTCAGGAAAATATTGTTTTTAGTTCCGGTTGAATTTGACTATTTACTTTCAGTCGGGGCTTTTTTTTAAATTTGCCTTTTATATATAAACTTTATTGAAAAAGATATTAATCATAAGATTTAGCTCAATCGGAGATATTGTTTTAACTACTCCTGTTGTTCGATGTGTTAAAGAACAAATTAACAATGTTGAAATTCATTATGTTGTAAAAAATCAATATCGCTCAATTCTTGAAAAAAATCCATTTATTTCAAAAGTGTTTTCTATAGAAAAAGATATCAACGAAATAGTCCCTGCACTGAAAAAAGAAAATTATGACCATATTATTGATTTGCATAAAAATCTCAGGTCAAAACATTTGATATTTAAACTTGGCAAACAATCCTCAACATTTAATAAAATAAATTTCAAAAAATGGATAATTGTAAATTTCAAAATTAATCTTCTACCTAAGATTCACATTGTTGACAGATATTTGCAAGCCGCTAATTTTTTAAATGTTAAAAATGATTTTAATGGTTTAGATTATTTTATTCCTACTAAAGACGAAATAAAAATTACAGAATTACCACCAACGCATCAAAAAGTTTTTATTGGATTTGTTATTGGAAGCAAACATATTACAAAACAGTTACCCATCAAAAAAACAATATCGATTTGTAAAAAAATAAATCAGCCCATAGTTTTATTAGGCGGAAAAGAAGACCACGAAAAAGCTGAAATAATAAAAGAATCAGTTGGAGATAGTATTTTTAACGCATGTGGGCAATTCAACATAAACCAATCGGCATCACTTGTAAAACAAGCATATAAAATTATTGCAAACGACACCGGATTGATGCACATAGCAGCAGCTCTTAAAAAAGAAATTATTTCTGTTTGGGGCAACACTATTCCTGAATTTGGCATGTATCCTTATTTTCCTAAAGGTGAAGAAAACAAATCAAAAATCCTTGAAATAAAAAACCTTTCTTGTCGCCCTTGCAGTAAACTGGGATTTAAAAAATGTCCAAAAAAACATTTTGATTGTATGAACAAAAT
>CAYLPA010000259.1:2619-4243 GCA_964385385.1 uncultured Saprospiraceae bacterium
TGTTTCGGAACCGTGACCACAATAAACAGTAAAATCATCATCAAAAACCAAAAGTTTTGAGTTGATATTTTCCATAAGCAATTTATAATTACCTGTTGGAAGATCAGTTCTGCCTATGCTTCCATAAAATAAAACATCTCCTGAAAATATTATTTTTTGTTCTTTGTTAATAAAGCAAATGCTTCCGTCAGCATGACCGGGAGTATAAATTGTTTCTAATTCCGAATTTCCAAATTTAATTATATCCTTTTCATTTATATATTTTTTTGGTAAAACTATCTCGTCAATTTCAAAACCAAAACTTTCAGCATGCTCCTTTGATAATTGTAAGAAAACAAGCCCTGCCTGATGAATCTCAGGAAGAAGATTATATGTTTTTGCAACAAAAGTGTTTCCTATAATATGGTCAATATGGCAATGAGTATATAATAATCTAACAGGTTTTAATTCTTGCGTTTTTATATAATCTATAAGTTCTTGCTTTTCGTTTTCGTCGTTACATCCTGCGTCAATTATCACACATTCCTTTGTTTCGTCATACAAAACATAAGTGTTTACCTGAAACTGATTAAAAATAAATTTTTTAATTTTTATCATAATATTTTAATTTTTGAGTCAACAAAAATATAAAAAATAAGAAGTTGGAGATAAATATATTTTTAATATAAAGAATTTTTTGCCACAGTTTATTATAATCTCTGTCTATAATTCAAAGAAATTCTGAGTAATTACACAAATTTTAAATCGTTTGGAAATTTAATATTGTAATTTTGATTCCTATTTTATTTAAGTTTAGATTTTTTAATGAAACATTATACAATCCCATTATTTATACCAGAATTTGCTTGTCCGCACCAATGTGTTTTTTGTAATCAAAGGAAAATTTCAGGGCATCAAAAATCGCCATCTTTAATTGAAGTAAAGAAAATAATAGAAGAACATTTAGCAACAATTCCAAAAAAAGATTCACATATTGAAATTGGTTTTTTTGGAGGAAATTTCACAGGAATTGAAAAACAAGAACAGGAAAATTATCTTAAAGTTGTTCAGCCTTATTTTGAAAAAGGAATAGTAAAAGGAATTCGTCTTTCAACCCGTCCTGATTATATTAATCAAGAAATTCTAAACCTTCTTAAGAGGCATAAAGTTTCAACTATTGAGCTTGGAGCACAATCAATGGATGAAGATGTTTTATTAAAATCCGGCAGGGGACATACTGCTTATGATGTTGAAGATGCTTCAAAAATAATTAGAGAAAATGGATTTTCCTTAGGTCTTCAAATGATGATTGGTTTGTCCGGCGACAGTTTAGAAAAATCAATAAATACTGCTAAAAAAATTATTGAGCTTAAAGCTGATAACACCAGAATTTATCCCACTCTCGTAATCAGGGGAACAAGGCTTGAAGAACTTTACAATGAAGGATTGTATAAAGCTCTTTCAGTTGATGAGGCTGTGAAATGGTCGAAAGAATTATTTCTGATTTTTGAAAAAGCTAATGTTAATATTATCCGAACAGGACTTCATCCTTCTGAAGGTATTTTAGGCGATGATCTCATTGCAGGTCCTTTTCATCCATCTTTCAAAGAACTCGTTTTAACTGAAATATGGAATGATTTATTTA
>CAYLPA010000260.1:0-4216 GCA_964385385.1 uncultured Saprospiraceae bacterium
TTTCGGTTGATAGTATTTTGATTGGGATTATTGATTGTGATACTGTTGGAATTGACGCTTCGACTCCGCTCAGCGTCCGGAGAATTAGAGTTTATCCAAATCCTGCTTCGGGTTTAATAATAATTGAGTTTGAAGAAATACTGCATCAGGAGGGGGTAATTGAAATTTACAATCTAACGGGTCAGAAAGTTAAATATCAAAAATTTGATGGCAAAAATTTTCTTCAAATAAATGTTAAGGATTTAATATCAGGATTATATTTAGGAAAATTAATATTCAGAGATGGCGGTAGTCGGAGTTTTAAGTTTGTTGTTGACTAACTATTAAATCTTTCCAGAGTTCGAAACCTAACAAAACCTAACAGGTTTTAAAAACCTGTTAGGTTTCTAAGAATTAATAAATTTTCTTACTATTTTTCAAACTCTTCTAAACCTTTATCAATAAACTTAAGAAATTTCTCAATATCTTTTTCATAAGCTTGAGGTCCTGAAAGAATTTTGCCATCGCTATCTATTATAACATACAAAGGAGTTCCAAGAGCATTAAATTTTGTCATCATTAAATCTCCATTTTGTTTTCCTATTGTCTTTTTAAGTTTGCCATCTTTTTCGGATGTGTACCATTCTTTTTCAGGAAGCTCTGTTGGGTCATCAGTATATAATTCGCAAAGAACAAAATCATTTTTCAATCTTTTTAGAACTTCTTTATCAGCAAGAGTTGTGACATCCATTTTTTTGCAATTAGCACAATAATGACCTGTGAAATCAATAAAGACTGGTTTGTTCAATTCCTTTGCACAAGCAACCGCTTGCTCATAATCAAAATAACCTATTAAGTTATTTGGCCAATGAAGCTTATCGCCATACTTTGGTTCATCACATAAATTGCTTGGTTGAGCTATGGCTGTTCCACCGGAATTTTCTTCAATTAATGCAGGAATATCAAATTTTTGCATTGACTGAGTGGGAAGGAATGGTGCCACTGTTTCGAGTTTTGCACCAAACAAACCGGGAATTAAATAAACTACAAATGAAAATACAATTACAACGATTATCAAACGAGGAACGCTTATGTGAGGCACATCTGAATCATGAGAAAATTTAATTTTTCCAAGCAAGTATAATCCAAGTAAAGTGAAAAGAACTATCCAAACACCAATGAAAACTTCGCGGCTAATTCCCCAGCCTAAAACATCATTTGGACCAACGAGAAACTTCATACCAAAAGCAAGAATTATAAATCCAAATACTACTTTGATTGAATTCATCCAACCACCGGATTTTGGCATTTTATTCAATACAGAAGGAAATAATGCAAGGAAAGCAAATGGAACTCCAAATCCTACAGAGAATCCAAACATTCCAATAAATGGTTTTAATAAATCGCCACTGACAGCTTCAACAAGGATTGTTCCAATAAAAGCAGCAGTACAGGAAAAAGAAACAAGAACCAGAGTTAAAGCCATAAAGAATGTTCCTACCAAACCGCCTTTGTCAACTTTTGAATCAGCTTTGTTTACCCATTTTGCTGGCATTACTAATTCAAACATTCCAAAGAATGAAGCAGCAAAGAATATAAAAACTGAAAAGAAAATAATATTTGTCAACCAATGATTCACAATATTACCGATTGCATCGGCTCCAAAAATTAGAGTTAATAATATTCCAATAACTGAATAAATAAATATTATTGATAAACCATAAAATATTGCCAGAAATTTTCCTTTGGATTTACCACCTTGATAATTAAGAAAAAATGCAATATTCATTGGAATCATTGGAAAAACGCAAGGAGTAAAAATTCCTGCAATACCAAGTCCCAAGGCAAAAAAGAAAAATCCCCATAAAGATTTGTTTTCACCTTTAGATTCATCTTCGGCTTGTTCTTCAACTGTTACTTCTGAATTGTTTGATGGAGGTTGCTCTTCTTCAACAACTGATTCTTCTATCAATGTATCTTCACCTAATTCTTCAGATTCAAGATTAGCGTTTTCATCAACTTTTTCCTGTTCAGTTTCTTTTTCTACAGTAGCTCCTTCAACATTAAATTCAAAATCATTATCATAAGGAATACAAGTTTCTTCGTTACAAACTTGATAGCTCACATTTCCTTTAACAACAAAAGGTTCTGATGAAAGGATTTTTATTTTTTGTTTAAAAGTTGCTTCATTGCTAAAATATTGTACATCAATATCAAATATCTCATCATGTTCAATTTGGGGCTTTGGGTATTCAGAAATTTTTCCTAAAGTTTTGAAATTTGTAGACTTTTCAAATTCAAAAAATGTTGGCAAGGGACCTCCTTTTGGAAGAAATTGAGAATATAAATGCCAATCTTTTCCTATTGCTGCTTTGTAAATTAAAACAACCTCATCGTTTGATATATTTTTTGTGCTGAAATCCCATTTCACAGGACTATCCAATTGAGCCAATGAAACAAAATTCAACAATAGAGCAAAAGTAAGAACTAATATAGGCTTTGTATTTGTAACAATTTTTGATGTTTTCATAGAATAAAAATTTATTTGAAATATACTATTATAGCTTTTGTATGACTCTAAAATTTAAGATTGCAAAATTAATAAATATCTTTTTATATTCAGGAATTATAACATTTGGTTTTAAATGCTTCAAACTATAATCAATTCTGTTTTGGAGGATAATCAATTGAATAGTGCAAACCAATACTTTCTTTCCTTTGCTGAGCCATTTTAATAATTAGATAGGAAATATTAATTAAATTCCGTAATTCACAAATTTTAACTGATAGAATTGATTTTTCAAATAAGTCTTCGGTTTCACAATAAATAATTTCAAGTCTATCTAAAGCACGCTTTAATCTTAAGTCTGAACGAACAATCCCAACGTAGTTACTCATTATGTTATTCAATTCTTTTATTGATTGAGTAATTAAAATCATTTCCTCGTTTAAAACTGTTCCTTCAGCATTCCAATCAGGAACTTCATCCATGAATTTAATATGTTTTATTTTATCGGCAACATCTAAACTTGCCCTATGAGAAAACACCAAAGATTCGAGCAGAGAATTTGATGCTAACCTGTTTGCACCATGCAATCCTGTTGAAGAACATTCACCGGAAGCATACAAATTATTAATTGAAGTCCTTGCATAGTTATTAACTTTTATCCCTCCGCAATTATAATGAGCAGCAGGAATAACAGGAATCATTTCCTTTGTAATATTAACACCAATACTTAAACACTTTGCATAAATTCCGGGAAAATGATTGATAAGTTCATTTTTGTTAAGATGAGTACAATCAAGGCAAACATGTTCATCACCACTAATCTTCATTTCGTTGTCAATAGCTCTTGCAACAATGTCGCGAGGAGCAAGAGATTCACGCACATCATATTTCTTCATAAACTCATCACCATTTTTTGTTTTAAGCACTGCACCAAATCCTCGCAATGCTTCAGTAATAAGAAATGAAGGTTTTTCAATTGGATTGTATAATGAAGTCGGATGAAACTGTATAAACTCCATGTTTTCAACCTCACCTTTTGCTCTATATACCATTGCAATTCCATCGCCTGTAGCTACTACCGGATTTGTGGTTGTTGCATAAGCATTGCCAACTCCACCTGTTGCTATCAATGTTACTTTTGATAGAATTGTTTCAATTTGTTTTGTTTTAGGATTTAAAATATAAACTCCAAAACAATCAATACCGGAAGTTTTTCTATTTATTTCAATGCCTAAATGATGCTGAGTAATAATATCTATAGTAAAATAATTTTCAAGTAATTCAATATTTGAATTTTTTTTGACTTGACTTAACAATACTTTTTCAATTTCTAATCCGGTTTGGTCTTTTCTGTGAAGCACGCGATATTCGGAATGTCCTCCTTCTCTTGCAAGGTCATATTTTCCTGACTTATTTTTATCGAAGTTTGCTCCCCATTCAATCAATTCTTTTACTCTTTCGGTTGATTCCCGGATAGTAAATCTAACAACATTTTCATCACATAAATTGTCACCGGCTATAATTGTATCGTTGATATGTTTTTCATAAGTATCATGGTCGGACATTACTGCAGCAATACCACCTTGAGCATATCTTGTTGCAGTTTCATCAGCATTGGTTTTGGCAACAACACAAACTTTTCCATATTTTGCAACTTTCAATGCATAACTTAATCCGGCAATCCCCGAACCTATTACCAAAAAATCTACTTTTTTTCGCATTTTGTTT
>CAYLPA010000261.1:0-1803 GCA_964385385.1 uncultured Saprospiraceae bacterium
AATGTATATTTGAAAATTAATAATTTATTAACCTTAAAACATTTAGCCATGAAAAAATCAATATTGTTTGTAATCGCTTTTTCTTTGCTTTACTTATTTTCTAATGCTCAGGTAGCTGGTTGGAAGCATTTTTATAAAGGAAATTCAGCTATTCCTTTCACCAAAATTGATAAAATGCAAATTGCCACCGACGGTAAAGTATGGATGAGTAATGATTTAACCGGTGCCTACGGACATCTTCTAAGCTTTGATGCAACTACCTTTACTCCATATCTAACATCCGGTTGGGTTAATGACATAACTATCGCTCCTGACGGTAAAATTTGGTTGACATCCAGTATAAAAGAACTAAAATCATGGAACGGTTCTTCCTGGATGATATTAACACCAAGCTTAATATCTTCCGCTTGGGCTAAGCCAATTCATGCTGACAAAAATGGGAAAATATGGATTGTCAATGATGGATATCTAATAAGTTATGATGGCTCAAGCTGGACACAGTTTACTACTTCAACAGGACTTCCTTCCGGAAACATTAATTGTTTATATAGCAATGCAACTCAATTGTTAATTGGAACTAACGATGCAGGACTTATCTTTTTTGACGGAACATCTACCTGGACAGTTAAAGACACTACAAATTCTAATATTCCAAGCAATAAAATTATGGCTATGATGCAAAGAAATGACACTCTTTGGATTGGTTGTGGCGGGGGAAATCTTGTAGCATATCACAACTCAACATTCACGACCTACACTAATGCCTATATTAATGATAATATTTATCAATTGGATATCGACAGCAAAGGAAATGTTTGGATTGCTGCTTATGGAACAGGTGTTGTGAAATTTGACGGAACAAACTGGACTTTGTTCGACAATACTAATTATCCTCTTGATTTTTATAACCAAATTATGTCAATTGGAGTTGATGCCAGTGATAATGTGTGGATTGGAAACAGACAGGACGGAATAACAGTTTGCAATGAAAATGGTTGGGCTAAAGTTGAAGAAAATATTATTCCCCAAAGTTTTAGTTTATCACAAAATTACCCTAATCCTTTTGAAAGTGAAACAACAATTAATTACACCATACCCGAAAACAGCTTTGTTTCATTAGTAGTTTACAATATTCTTGGAAAAAAGATACTCACTTTAGTTAATGAAACACAAAACAAAGGAAAACATCAAATAGTTTTTGATGCAAAAAAATTAGCTGATGGCATCTATTATTATGAATTGAAATGTAATAGCTTTGTTAAAGCAAGGAAAATGATTAAAAGTGTGGAAAATTAACCTTATACAAAACCTTTTTACTTTTTGTGATATTTGTTAGATTGTTAAATTGTTCTGTTAGCAAACTTTTTTTAAAAATTTTATTTCACAAAAGAACTCAATGCTTGGCATGAAAGCTATGGAGTTTTTTCTTATTCCCACTCAAATATAGATAGGGTGGTAAAATATATACTAAATCAGGAACAACATCATAAAAAAAAGACATTTAATGAAGAATATATTGAATTGTTAAACAGATTTAATATTGATTTTGATGAGCGGTATATTTTAAAAGACATTCAATAATATACCGTCCCTAACAGGACTTGAATTTCATTACGATTATTTTTTCTATAAATATATAGTCCCTAACGGGACAAAAAATGCAATAATCTACCTATGCTAGCGGTCGTTTGCAAAGAGTACCTAAAATCAAACAATTTAACAATATAACAATTTTAAAATTTTATTTCACAAAAGAACTCAATGCTTTTCGCGAAATTAGTTTAGCAGAAATTTCAGGAGTTT
>CAYLPA010000261.1:1903-4125 GCA_964385385.1 uncultured Saprospiraceae bacterium
ACAAAAGAACTCAATGCTTTTCGCGAAATTAGTTTAGCAGAAATTTCAGGAGTTTTTCCGTTTAAAATTATCGTTTGGTTTAAAGGAGAATTTAAAGAAGGAAAATTTCCTTTAAGATTGTTGTCGGGAGCATCGCCCATAAATCCTAAATAACTGTATTTCCCATAATGCGGCAATTTACGTGTTAATCCTGCAATAGCATTTTTGTTGGTAGTTCCAATAAAACCAATTGTCATGGCACTATTTTCAGGATTTGGAAAAACATATACTAAGGAACCTTGGCTTCTTAAATTTTTTATTTTTTCTCTATTATTATCTGATAAAAATTTATTATAATTTTCAGGAATTTTAACTTGTTCAGCAAATTTATTATCATATCCAAAAACCCATACTTTTTTATCTTTCGGCAATTCCTTTAGTTTGGCATCATCAGTTATTACAATTGACTTTCCTTGAACTTCCTGAGTCTTTTTCCATGTTTCAGCCAGTTTTTTATAATCAGAAAGAAAGGGACTGCTCTCCGGCAAAACAATCATTGTTTCTTTGCTTCCGAACAATTGAGAAAGCGATGGTGGAACTTCATTTCTGTCAAGACGTCTAAAAACATTAAATTGCGGGTCGATATCGATTCTTTGGGGAAGCTTATCAAAACTTAACACAAAACTTCTCTCTCTATCGCTAAAGCTCACCTTTTCCATTTTAACAACCTTCTCCCCTTCGAGATAAATTCCGACAGGAATAAGCAAATCAAAAGTTTCTTCTTTTTGTGTTTGTGACAGTTTAAAAATCAATTCAAATTGCTCATTATATTCTTTAACATGAATATCCGAAAGAACAATTGTAGGAGCACCCTTCCTGTTTATCCACTGTGAGAAGAAAGATTCCAAATTCTCTTTTGTTACACTTTCAAAACACTTTCTGATGTCATCGAAGCTTGCATGTTGAAATTTATAGTCTTTATAGAATTTTGCGTAAGCTTTGAGAAAAATTTCATCACCAAATCTAAGTCTTAACATTTCGTTTATCATCAATGATTTTCCATAGCCAACAGCTTCTTCGGCAGGATTATTTCTTGAGCGAAAATCCTTGACGGGCATATCATTGCTTTCATTAACATAATCTGTGAACTTTTGCAGAGTATTTCTTCTATAGCTCTCTCCCTCTCCTTTTTGCTCTTTAATAAGGTGGTCAGCCATATAGACTGTAATACCTTCACACCAGTTTCCTTTTACATAATCAACATAAACACTGTTTCCCCACCAGTTATGCAGCAGTTCGTGTGGATATGATGAATGAAGTATCCAAGGAAAACGAATTACTCTGCTGCCAAGTAAAGTGAAGGAAGGCATTCCGTAGCCTGTTTCCCAGAAATTTTCTACAAGAGCAAATTTTGAATAAGGATAAGGACCAATTAAACTCTCATAAATTTTAAGATAATGTTCTGTAGTCTTAATATAACGCATTGCTAATTCTTCATCAGGAGTTCTCAGAAAAGCTAAAAGCTTAGGATTACGATCATATGAACCGTATTCTGTCCATTCGGCAGCAATCAAATAAATCTCGTCCATAGGTTCGGGCGATTCATAACGTACAGTTCTTTTATCTTTTTCAATTTTGTTTATTGTTCTTTTTCCCTGAGAAACCACATTCCATGATGAATCCAAATTTACGGTAAGATTAAAGGATAATAATTTCGTGTCGAAATCAGGCACCCAATATGTTGCTCCGGAAAGAAAAATTCCTTTACTTGAAATAATTCCATTTGTTTCGCTAAATCCACGGGCATATTCTAATGCTCCTGATTTTATTTCGTCTTTAACTTTCCCGTGATATCTGACAACAAGAACAACAGTATTTTCTATAGGTTTTAAAAACTTAACATCATAAGTTCTTTTCCTTAAATCAAGACTGTCTTTAATTACTTCTATGATTTCAACATTTTTATCAAGAGATTCAACATCAAAATTATTATTGAGATTAAAGCAAATGTTATTATCTTCATTAAGAAATTTCTTAGGAATTTCAACAGAATCAACTACTTCCATGGAATTAGAATCAATATTAAACTCCACATTCAAATTATGATTAATGATTTGAGAGCTAACTGAAATGCTATAATTCATAAGAAATATTGCAAGTGATATTTTAAGAATTTTTTTCATCTGTTTAAATTTTATTTTAATGCAAAAGTAAATATATTTATTTTTTTTGAAAGATTATTT
>CAYLPA010000262.1:0-4124 GCA_964385385.1 uncultured Saprospiraceae bacterium
AATGGTTCTTTGTTAATAAAACCATTTGTTACCATCACATTTTTTAGATTGTTTTTATGAGCTAATTTTGCGATGTCAAGCATATATTCATACCAAACTATTGGCTCGTTATAAGTGTAAGCAATGCCGGTATTTTCTGGTTTTTGCAAAGCAATTTTAATAATTTCTTCAGCAGAATAACTTTTTAAATTTGGATAATCATCAACATTAGTTTGTGATATTTGCCAGTTCTGACAAAATTTGCAACTCAAATTACACCCAATGCTTCCAACCGATAAAATTGTGCTGCCCGGGAAATAATGATATAAAGGTTTTTTTTCGATAGGATCGAAATTTAGGGAGCAAACATTGCTGTAATTTTCAGAAAAAAGTTTGCCATTATAATTTTTTCGTACTCTGCAAATCCCTCTTTTTCCTTTAGCAAGAATGCAATTATGTGGGCAAAGTTCACATCTGATGGTTTGCTTATCAATTTTTGAATAATAAAGTGCTTCTTTCATTTTTTAGAAAAATTCGTTCGTTTAGTGGTTTTCTTAGAAGTATGTTTTTGTTGTAAATTTATAAATAACAAGATTTTTGTTTTTCATATTTTGTAAACCTCCCTTGCTTTTTGCAATATCAATTTGTTTTTCGACAGTGTCAACAGTTTTAATTGCAGGCAAAAGAACTCCTTTTCTAAAACCGCCATCGGAAACTATTATCCCATATATTTCAGGATCTAATTCTTCAATACTCTTAATTTTTTCAGGTTTTGAAAGCACCGAAACAGATAATTCTATTTGATTAAGTTCATTTTTAGTAACAGAATTAAATCGATAATCGCTAAAAGCAGAAGAAACAGAATTTTTAATAATTTCGATATATAAATTTTCTCTAACAGGTTCTATAGTTCCCATGCAGCCTCTTAAACTTCCATCAATCTTGTGTAGGGTAACAAAACAAGCTCGTTTAATATTCATTTCTTCCGGGACCTTTGCTTTTTCCAAATCATCGGTATTTCCTTTTTCAAGATATGAAATAATTGAATCTAATGCAATTTTTGTATATTTTGATTTTGGTTTACACATGATAACAGATTCTTAATTAATAAATTTTAGCTAGCCTGCCGAAGCTTTAGCGAAGGCAGGTCATTAAACAGTCATTTATTTGTTATTCCTGAAATTTCTATTATACAAATTTAATATTTCTTTTTTTAGCAAGAAAATGAAAATATTTTAAACCTGAAATTAAACTTAATATATTTCAATTTTCCTATTTATATTTGCAGACATTTTATTAGTGCAAATTAGAAAAAAATAGTGAAAAAAATTATTATCACCATATTAATCTTTTTTTGGTTTAGTAATAATTTGCAATCTCAAATTACAAAAAAAAGTTTGATGATTACCAGAGTTAATACACCAATTGTTATTGATGGTGTTCTTGATGATGAGGGGTGGAAATCAGCTGCTGTTGCTAAAGACTTCATCCAGTACAAGCCCTACAATGGAATTAATCCAAGCCAAATAACCGAAGTCCGAATTTTGTATGATGATGATGCAATTTATTTTGGAGCAATATTGTTTGATTCAAGTCCTGATAGCATTATGAAAGGATTTGCTAAAAGAGATGGATTTTATGATATCAATTCCGATTATCTCACGATTGACATTTGTCCTTTCAACGATGGTTTATATTCTTTTTCATTTAAAATATCAGCATCAGGTGTGCAAGGTGATGAAAAAATTTCCAATGACGATAGTGATTCAAACTGGGATGCAGTTTGGAAAAGTAATGTTAAAATAACTGAACAAGGATGGATTGCGGAAATCAAAGTACCATACTCTGCTCTACGTTTCCCAAAAAGAGATGAACAACTTTGGGGAGTGAATTTTTGGCGTCATAATAGAAGAAATAGAGAATGGTCAACATGGAATTTTGTTGATAGCAAAATTGAAAACACTCTATCACAAACGGGTGAAATTAAAGGAATGCAGAATATAGTACCTCCATTTCGTTTATCACTTTCCCCTTTTGTTTCAGCCTATGCTGAGAAAAATCCTGATAACAAAAAATTTGCATATTTGTTTAATGGTGGCATGGATATTAAATACGGAATAAATGAAAGCTTTACTATAGATATGACTTTAATTCCTGACTTTGGTCAGGTTCAATCCGATGATATTCTCTTAAATCTTTCTCCTCACGAAATAAGATATAGTGAAAAAAGACAATTTTTTACCGAAGGAACAGAATTATTCAACAAAGGTGGCATTTTTTATTCCAGAAGAATAGGCTCAAGTCCCGTTAATTACGAATTAGTTGAAGATAGTTTGAAAGATGGAGAAAAAATCGTTGAAAATCCTTCAGTTACTCAGTTGATTAATGCCACAAAATTATCAGGTAGAACAAAAAACGGTTTTGGAATAGGAGTATTTAATGCAACTACATCAAATACTTATGCAACGATTGCTGACTCTAATGATGTAAAAAGGAAATTTTTAACTCAGGGTGCTACAAATTATAATCTTATAGTATTTGATAAACTTCTAAAAAATAATTCTTTTATAAGCTTTATCAATACTAATGTTTCCAGAGAAAGAGACGGATACTCAGCAAATGTAACAGCCACAGATTTTAAACTTGCCAACAAGAAAAACTCTTATGCAATAATAGGGAAGGGTATTATAAGCCAGAAATACAACTCATTGTTCAAACCGGATTTCGGACATAAATACTATATTTCTTTAAATAAAATCAGTGGTAATTTCAGATTTGAATTAGCGCAATTAGCAGAAAGTGAAGATTATGACCCCAACGATATGGGATATTTATCCCAAAACAATGAATTCTCAAATTATTTAGAATTAGAATACAAAATATTCGAACCTTTTTGGAAGATTTTAGAATTTAGTTCTGAAATTTCAGTAGGACATACTTCTTTATATGCTCCAAGGAAATATTCTGATTTTGGTGTTTATTTTGGTGCTAATTTATCAACAAAGAAACATCTATCATTAGGATTCAATGGTGATATCTTTCCTTATGAGACTCATGATTACTATGAATCAAGAAATCCCGGTCAGGTTTTTATCAGACCTGCTTCGTATAAATTAGCTTTTTGGTTTTCTTCCGATTATAGAAAAAAATTCGCCTTAGATGGTCGTTTTGGTTTCAGAAATTATGATAGTGACAAATTTTCATACTGGTATGTTCTTTCTCCTCGATTTAGAATTAATGACAAAATTATGCTTATCTATGAATTCTATAAAGAAACTACAAACAATGGAATTGGCTATGTTACTACAAAAACAGATTCTTTGTTAAATCGAACAATTCAGTTCGGAAAACGAAATCATAACATAACGACAAATACTCTATCAGCATCATATATTCTAAACAATAAATCTTCTTTGAGTTTCAGGCTTAGACATTATTGGTCCTATGTTGATTATATGGAATACTACAAACTTAATGATGATGGTTATTTAGAGAATTCCAATTATGCAGAATCTCATGACATAAATTTTAATATTTTTAATATTGACCTTGTTTACACCTGGCAATTTGCTCCGGGTAGCGAAATTTCTATTGTTTGGAAAAATATAATTTTTTCAAATACTGATGTTATCGAACAAGACTTTTATGATAATTTCAACAATACAATTCAATCTCCTCAAACAAATAGCTTATCTGTGAAAATTTTATATTATATGGATTATCAAAAGCTTAAGAGGAAGAAGAAATAAATGATTGGAATGACTAAAATGAGCTAAAATGACTAAAATACTTAAAATCACAAATGACTATCGAATGACAATTGAATGACAACTGAATGACTATCGAATGATATTTGAATAATCCGCCTTCGCTGAAGCTTCGGTGGGTGAACTAAATTTTCATTGCTCCCACCAAGTCATTAACATCAGAAATATGATGACGTTCACAATAATCCTGAATTCCATCAACTATTTTAACAGAAATTTGCGGGTCGATGAAATTTGCTGTTCCTACCTGAATTGCAGAGGCTCCTGCAAGCATAAATTCAATAGCATCGGAAGCGTTCATAATTCCTCCCAAACCAATCACAGGGATTTTAACAGCCTTTGAAACTTCCCAAACCATTCTTAAAGCAATTGGTTTTA
>CAYLPA010000263.1:0-4118 GCA_964385385.1 uncultured Saprospiraceae bacterium
GTAGTATGGTTGGTGAAGTTTACTGGAAAGAAAAAGACCTTCCGAGAATAGTAAAATATTGCCAGAAAGATGTTTTAACAATTGCACAACTTTTCCTTAGATATCAAGGAAAACTTCTTATTGATGATGACAAAGTTGTTATCGTGGAATGAATGAATTTAATGCCAATTAAGGATTAATTTCTAAATCAGACATTAACTGATTGGTATATTAAAAAGCAATAAATAAAAAATATTTAATTCAATATAAATTATATTAATGGATACTTTAAATACCTTAATTACAAATTTTTCAATTGAAAATTTAATACAATTTTTCAGGCAAAAAGTAAATACATTCAAACCTGAAAAAGAAAACTATGAGTATTTGTTTGAAGACAATGAAAGTATAATTGAAAATTACGAAGATATTAAAAAAATTGGAGAAGCCGATATTAATAATTCAGACGATTTAATTATTATAACAGCAAAAACAATAGCCCAACTCACTAATAGAACAGGAAAGAAAAGACAATTTGAAATTGCAAAGAAAATCCTGAAAGAAGAATATAAAGATGCTGCATTTTTTATTTTTTACGATGAAAACGGCAATTTCCGTTTTAGTTTTATTCGTGCAAATTATATAGGTGTTAAAAGAGATTATAGTACATGGAAACGATATACTTATTTTGTTAATCCGGAAAAACCGAATAAAACATTCAGGAAACAAATTGACAAGTGTGACTTTGACTCACTCGATAACATATTAAAAGCATTTTCTTTAGAAGCTGTTACCGACGATTTCTATAATGAGTTCAGCCCTAGATTTGAAGAAATTGCTACAAGTATTGATGGTGAAATTGATATTTATGTTAAACAAGATTTTGCACTTCTTTTTGTAATAAGAACGATTTTTATTGGATTTTTGCAAAAACGAAAATGGATAGGTGATGATGAGGAATTTCTTTTGTCATTTTGGAATGAATATAAAGAAAAGTTTTATGGAGAAGATAAGTTTTATTCTGAATGGCTCGAACCTCTTTTCTTTGAGGCTTTAAATTCACAACCTGGTACAGAAGTTAAATATGGAAATAATAAATTTTCAAAAAAAACACGTATTGCCCTTAAAATGGCACCATACTTAAATGGTGAACTTTTTAAACCTAAAGCAGGCTATGACAATAAAGTTCTATTTGTTCCTGACAAAATCGTTGAAGCTTTTTTTGATTTTCTGTTTCAATATAACTTTACTATAGAAGAAAACACTCGCTACGATGAAGACCTGGAATTAAATCCTGAATTCTTAGGAATAATTTTTGAGCGACTGGTAAATAAAAAAAATGGCGCAGTATATACCCCAAGAACAGAGGTAGACTTTATGTGTCGTATTTCACTGGTGAAATGGTTGCAAAAAGTTAGCTCAGTAAATACCCGTGATTTGTATTACCTGTTTTTTCGAGAATTAGGCAATGGAGAAGAGTTTGAAGATTATCAGAAGGAAGGAGATTTTTCTAAGCATGAGCTGGAAGAACTTATTCCACTTCTAAAAGCAGTAACTGTTTGCGACCCCGCTTCAGGTTCTGGTGCATTTCCGGTTGGAATGATGCAAGTTCTTAATGAGACAATTCAAAACCTGCAAGCAAGAGATAAAACGCCCGACCATTTAAAAGATGAAGATGATTTTGAACGCAAAAAATCGATTATTGCTAATTCTCTTTATGGTGTTGAGGTAAAACGCTGGGCGGTTTGGATAAACCAGCTTCGATTATGGTTATCGTTATTTGTAGATATCCCTGCTGAAAGAGAAGATGAGTTCAGAACTTCATTTACTCCTTTGCTTCCAAATCTTGGGTTTAAAATTAGGCGTGGAGATAGTATCGTTCAGAGAATTGGAAATAAATTGTTTCCAGTTGAGGGACATCAACAATTGTTAACAAGATCATTAAAAAAACAAATTAATGAACTCAAAAAGGATAAGATTGAATTCTTTTATAATCGGTCTGGAAAATTTAATGAAATAAAAAAGAAAGAGGATTCAATATTCCGTACTATAATTAACGAACAAATTTCTGAAAAAGTCAAAGAATTAAGAATCTTATCACGTGAACCAGAATCCGAACAAACCTCAATGTTCCCTTCTGCCAAACCAAAACAAACCAATCTCGAATTATACAAAAAGCAAATTGAACAATTAAAGAATGAGATAGAAATACTGCGGGAAGAAAAAGCGGCATTTAAAGAAGATCATCCATTAATCTGGAATATTGAGTTTGCTGAAATCTTCTATGATAAAGGTGGTTTTGATATTATTATTGGCAATCCCCCATACATCAGACAAGAAGACATTTCTGATCCGGAAGGGAAAATTGAGAAAGCCACAGATTACAAAAAGCTTTTACAAGAAACCATCAGGCAAGAATTTCCAAATCATTTTAAAGCCAAAGAAAAAATTGATGGCAAATCAGATTTATACACTTTTTTTTATTTAAAATCTTTGAGGTTATTAAATATAAATGGGATCCACACTTTTATTTGTGAGAATACTTGGCTCGATGTAGAATACGGAATATGGATGCAGAAATTTTTATTACGCAATTGCCATGTACACTACATCATTGAAAATCATGCCAAGCGAAGTTTTGCTTCTGTTGATGTGAATACAATCATTTCTGTAATTGATGCACCAGTAAAATATAAAAAAGATATAAATCAGCAATTTAATTACAAATTAATTGCCTTCAAAAAACCATTCGAAGAAGTATTATTCACCGAAAATCTTCTTGATATAGAGGAACAAAAAAACGAAATTGTAAAAAATAATTCATATAGGTCATTTCCTATTAGCATTGAAAAACTAATTGAAGAAGGAAGTAATTTTGAAAATGAACAGCAAAAAGAATTAAAGTTAGGGAAATATGAAGGTGACAAATGGGGGCGCAAATATTTAAAAGCACCTGATTTATTCTTTGATATTTTATTCAAAGGGAAATGTCATTTGATAAAACTCAAGGAAGTCGGAGAAGTTAAATATGGGATAAAAACGGGGTATAATAATTTCTTTTATTTAAATAATAAAGATATTTTAAAATGGGAAATTGAAAAAGAATATTTAAAACCAATTATAAAGAGTCCAACGGAATGTAATTTCTATTTGCTTTCACATACCAATTTTAAGTTTAATGTTTTTTTATGTAATAAATCCAAAGCCGATTTAAAAGGCACAAATGCTTTGAAATACATTGAATATGGAGAAGGACTTGAAATTGAGATAAAACAAGGATCAAATAAAGGTCAAAAAGTCATCGGTGTACATAACCTAAAATCTGTTCAAAGCCGCAAATTATGGTATAGTATCGGAGAGGTTGAAGGGAATACTTTTTGGAATAAGGAATTAAGACAAAGACTTTTTTGCTCTTATTCTGACAGAAAAGCATTAGCAGATTGTAGGTTATATTATGGGAATTTCGACAATAACATTAAATGTTATATAAATTCAACTTTATATCATTTTTTTGAAGAAGTCTTAAATAGAGAAATTGGTGGTGGAGGTGGACCAAGGAGTGTTATGGTTTACGAGGTAAACAATTCATTAATATTGAATCCTAAAATATTAAATTTCAATAATATATTCCTTAATCGTGAAGTAAAAACGATTTTTATTGAATGTGGCATAGACCCAAAATCTAAAATTCCTATTTTAGATCAAGAACCTAATCCATTACCAGACCGCAAGGAATTAGACGATGTGGTTTTTGATGCATTGGATTTAACACAGGAAGAGCGTAAAGAAGTTTACCGTGCCGTATGCCAGTTAGTTTGGAATCGTATTAGTAAAGCAAAAAGTGTGAAATAATTGAGCCGGAATTTGAGATGAGCAAAGATGAATATGAGAATTATGGAAAATAAAAAAATAGCAATATTTCAAAAAAAGGAGATTCGAAAAATCATTTATAAAAATGAGTGGTGGTTTTCTGTCGTAGATATTTGTGAAGCCTTAACTGATAGCCGTGATGCGGGTGCATATTGGAGGAAATTAAAACAACGATTAAAAGCAGAGGGAAGTGAGATCGTGACAAATTGTCACGGACTGAAATTGGAGGCAAGAGATGGAAAAAAGTATAAAACAGATTGTGCTAACAC
>CAYLPA010000264.1:0-4104 GCA_964385385.1 uncultured Saprospiraceae bacterium
ATGTGAGATCAACTAAATTTCGGATGATGCATAATGTAGATATGGTTAATGATATGGTTTATAGTTTCTGTTTAAAATGAAAAATATTGCATAATGATAATGCTAGCTCATAACAATAAATATAGATCATTTGGCGGATTGTGCTAAATTTTATAAAGAGTACATTTAATAAAATATATAGCGGTTTGATAGGTAGGTCTTTCAAGATGCCCAACGCACTATATTCGAACCGTTATATGAAATGAAAAAAATAAGAAAATGAAAAAAATAATTAGTGTTTTAATATTTTGTGCTGTCACTAATTTGACATTTGCTCAAAAATTAGATGAATCAGGTAATATTATTAGTTCGCGTTACGAGAATTTAAAGCAAATAACATCTATATCACTCAAATCTACAAAAGCAGTTGCTCCCAACATAATAAGTGTAATTCCAAGTCCAACTTCTACTCCTTGTGATATTGCATTTGATGGGAAATATTTATGGATCGAAGGATTCAACGAACTTCAAATTTACCAAATATCTCCCATCAATGGTTCAATAATTAAAACAATACCTTCAAATGTTCATAGGCCATATGGTTTAACATTTGACGGGACCTATTTGTGGTTAGCTGATACTGATAATAAAATCATTCAACAAATTGATACATCAAATGGAAATGTAATACAATTCTTTCCAACTCCTGCCATATCAAGTTCTAGCTACCCTGGCGGACTTGCATGGGATGGACAGAACTTATGGCACAATGATGCGATGGAACTTAATTTCAATCCCAATGATTCTACTTATAAGGTTAACACTTCTGGACAAATTATTCAATCATATCATGCCTTTGGAAAATCGGCAATAGGTTTAACTTGGGATGGGCAATATTTATGGTCATCTAATAATAAAACCAATGAAATATATAAAATAGACGTCGCTGCATTTTCAGTAATTGATACAATTGATGCACCAGGTGGTCAATATCCAAATGGCTTAGCATTTGATGGACAATATTTATGGGTAGCAAACAGTGATGCAGATTCAATTTATCAACTTGATATCGACTTTGTACCATCACGTGTTAGTAATTTAACTTCAACATTGAATCAACTATCCATCTATCCAAACCCTTCAACAGGTATATTTGTTTTAAAATGGAATCATAACAGTGTAGCGGAAGATTTATCCATAATAGTTTCTGATCCAATGGGAAAGGCTATCATAAGAGAAAGGTTTACAAGTATAAGCCCTATTATAGTTGATTTAGATAAATATAAATCTGGTGTATTTTTCTATACAATATTCAATAAGAAAGGTACGGTTGAATCTGGTAAATTGATTAAAGAATAACGAGCACTTCATATAACAAAAAATAAAAATCATTAAAACGCATTATGTTGGGGCAATATCTTGCCAAAATGTATGTTGATAAGATGCTGGGAAAAGATGTTCCTGACTACTTCAAAAGATTAAGTGCAGAAAGTGATGGACTTTTAGAAAAAGCTTTTAAATAAAAAAAAGGCTAAATATTATTTTGAGGTGCTGGAAATAAAATAAAAGCTAACAGCTTGTAATAAAAACATGAGTTTTCCGAAAAACTACAAATGTTTATTCAACATTATAAACAAAACTTAGAAAAAAATAAGGTAATAAGGTTGCAGACTGTGTTTGTATTTTTTACTAAGGTTAATAGCTTAAATCCAGACGGATTCCTTTTAGTCATAAGGTATTTTCTAATGTGATAATATGTCATTATATGATTTCTGTATAATTCTAAAACCTTATTTTGTAAAAATAAACCTTAGTAAAAAAAAATGACGACCATCTCACAAACCTTATTAAAACAAACTTTACTAAAAGTTAATATGTACAAATTTATGTTCTCCAGCACCTCAAAATAATATTTAGTCTATAAACTAAATATTTTGTAATTCCTTAAAATTATTATTATAATTTTGCAATTATAATATTCCCCAAATATAAACCATAAAAATAATTATTTAATAATGAAAAAAAGTATAGTTACTTTCAGTTTTGCAATAGTCTTCATGTTGCCAGTCGTTAGTTTTGCAACAACAGCTCAGGTTATTGCTACCAATTCACCCACTACGGTATTTTTCAATTTTAGTGCACCCTCAGGTCAATATATAAATAAAATTAGCGGATTCTGGAGTTCGGGTATTGGATATATTATTGCATATGCCAATGGAGGGTCTTTCGATACCATTATGATTTCACAGGATCCCAATATATATTTTAGTACCGCAACAGCTACATCGGGCAATCATATTATTAAATTAGGTCCTGACGGCGCAAGTTATTTTCATGCATGGTCTGGATCAGGTTCACTTGGAGATATAATTTATAATTTTAATAGTACTTATACGTGGACTTTCACTACTTTCATTGCACCTGCATGTGAAGTCATCACCGGTTTTACATCATCATCAGGCAGTTGGGACTATCTCACTGCTGTTAGTTCACAATTAATTGTTATAGTTAGCGGAGGAGGAACTTATTGCAATAGTACAACTCTCACAGCTAGCGGTGGTTTAGGAGGAATTATTTATTGGCAGGGAACAACATCAGGCGGAACATCTACTGCAACAGCATCCACATCGCAAACAGTAACATCATCAGGAATCTATTACTTTAGAGAATATAATACTTGTGGCTGGGGACCACAGGGAAGTGCAACAGTAATTATTGATACTACCATAACCATTCCAACAGCGGTAACGGTAAGCGGTGGAGGAACTTTTTGCAATAGTGCAACACTCATAGCCAGCGGAGGAACAGGAGGAATAATATACTGGCAAGACACCACATCTGGCGGGACATCCGCAGCAATAGCTTCATCATCGCAAACGGTTAATTCATCAGGAACTTACTACTTCAGGGCAAACAACAACTGTGGCTGGGGACTTCAGGGAAGTGCAACAGTAATTATTGATACTACTGTAAGCATACCGACAGCGGTAACGGTGAGCGGTGCAGGAACTTTTTGCAATAGTGCAACACTCATAGCCAGCGGAGGAACAGGAGGAATAATTTATTGGCAGGACACCACATCTGGAGGGACATCCACTGCAATAGCTTCATCATCACAAACAGTTAATTCATCAGGAACTTACTACTTCAGGGCAAACAACAACTGTGGTTGGAGTACAGATGGAAGCGCAGTGGTAACTATCGATACTATCGCACCAACCGCGGTAACAGCATCAACATTTCAAACCAGTTTATGTAAGGGAGATACAATAACATTAACAGGAAGTGCAATTGGAGCAACTTCATGGAGTTGGTCCGGCCCCGGAGGATATAGTTCGATATTACAAAATCCTGCAACTACCGCAATCTCAACAGGAATTTTTACATTGACAGCCAGCAATATCTGTGGCTCATCAACAGCACAAACCCAAAGTGTAATTGTACACATTGTTGATACTACTGTTTCTCAATCGGGTGTAACACTTACTGCTATTGCTACAGGAGTTACTTATCAATGGATAAATTGCAATGGCAATTTAGCCATTGTGGGACAAACCAACCAAATTTTTAATGCAACTGCAAATGGTAGTTATGCTGTCGAAATAAATAACAATGGTTGTGTTGATACATCGTCATGCTATTTGGTTACAAGTGTTGGAATTACCGAAAATGATTTTGGCCTGTCTTTAAATATCTACCCAAATCCTACATCAGGTAAAGTTACTTTAGGCTTAGGTGAAACTTATAATGATGTTGATGTCACCGTTAAAAATACGCTTGGACAAACCATATTAACTAAAAATTACAGCTCAACAAATAAGCTAAATTTTGAAATTAATGAAGCTCCGGGTGTTTATATTATAGAAATACATACACACGATGGTAAATCAGCAATATTAAAGGTATTAAAAGATTAAAAATTTACCGACATTCGTTAGAATCATTATTCCGAATTTTATAACTGAAACAAATAAATTATCCCAATTGTATTTCAAAATGCCGCGTAGCAAATTCTGAAATTTACAATAGCCTGTCCCGATTTTTGTCGGGAGTAAATACCGATAGACCAACAAAGGAGCAGAATGAACGAAGTGAAATTATGCGACATTTTGGTGGCTAATCGGT
>CAYLPA010000265.1:0-4080 GCA_964385385.1 uncultured Saprospiraceae bacterium
AATTCTTTTTTTTGGCTATTCATTAAAATTTTATCATATTTGCGTATTAAAGATAATTCGTAATAATTAATCTTTTTTTATGAGTGGAGCTCTAGAATTTATTGATAATATTATTCAGATTTATAATGAATATGTTGGAGGCTATTTAGTTTTATTGTTTTTAATACCTACAGGTTTATTTTTTATATTCAGATTAAGGTTTTTAAGCATAACAAAATTAGGACATTCTTTTCGCGTTATTGCCGGAAAATATGATAAAAAAGAAGACAAAGGAGATATAAATCATTTCAAAGCTTTAACCACTGCTTTATCCGCAACAGTGGGAACAGGAAATATTGTAGGAGTTGCTCTGGCAATAAATTTAGGTGGACCCGGCGCGATTTTCTGGATGTGGGTAACGGGCTTTCTCGGGATGATTTTAAAATATGCTGAGTGCACGATTTCTCATAAATACAGGCGTTTTAATTCCGATGGTACTGTCTCGGGAGGACCCATGTATTATATGGAACATGGATTAAAAAAATCTCTCGGAGTATTTGCTAAAGTTTTTGCTGTTGTTTTTGCTTTTGCAGCAATTCTTTGTTCTTTAGGCACGGGAAATATGGCTCAGTCAAATTCCATGACAGGAGT
Organism: uncultured Saprospiraceae bacterium; assembly: GCA_964385385.1. Taxonomy (GTDB): domain Bacteria; phylum Bacteroidota; class Bacteroidia; order Bacteroidales; family CAYLPA01; genus CAYLPA01. The sequence goes on from CAYLPA010000265.1 coordinate 631, forward strand.
TTTGCATGCAAGTTTTAATATTCAGGATATTGTTACTTTTATGGGTTTTTCTTTCCACAGTAAGTATTTAACTGCTGTAATTATTACAATTTTGGTTTTATTGGTTATTGTCGGTGGTTTAAAAAGAATTGCAGACGTAACTTCAAGATTAGTTCCATTCATGGCTATTTTGTATGTTCTTAGTGCAATAGTTGCTTTGTTGATTATGTATAAAAATATTCCTGCTGCTTTCAGTTTAATAATAAATGATGCTTTTACCGGGACCGCTGCAACAGGCGGATTTATTGGCTCAACATTTATTATGACTATGATTTGGGGTGTAAGAAGAGGATTGTTTTCAAACGAAGCCGGACAAGGTTCTGCTCCAATTGCCCACGCAGCTGCAAAAACTAAATATTCAGCAAGAGAAGGATTGGTAGCATCAGTTGGACCATTAATCGACACATTAATTATTTGTACTTTAACAGCTTTAGTTATTATTACTTCAGGAGCATGGAAATCCGGTTCAACAGAAATTGCAATGACTGTCGAAGGAATGTCAACAGGATTTTCTTATATCGGAATGTCTGAAGTTGCTCCTTATATTGTTTCAATTGGACTTCTGCTTTTTGCATTTAGTACAATTATTAGTTGGTCTTATTATGGAACAAGAGCAGTGAATTATTTATTTGGCGAAAAATTTATAAAACCTTACAGATATTTATATGCTTTATTTGTGTTTTTTGGCTGTATTTGGGGATTAGATATTGTATGGCATTTTGTTGATATGGTGATTACATTTATGACTATTCCAAATCTTATTGCTATTTTAATTCTTACTCCTGTTATTGTTAAAGAAACACGAGATTATTTTAATGAAATGAAAAAGGTAGAATAATTTTTCAAATCAATTTCTTAATTATGATTAAATTTTCTAATTGGATATTTCTTTTTTTTATTGTGCTTTTGCTTAGTTCCAACCTTCATGCCCAAGACAATAAAAATTCTTTTAGTGTTGACACAACTCAAAATTTTCAGGAAGAACAAAGTAATTTAGGTGATAGGATTAATAATGCTTTCGAACCTTTAGTTGAAAAATTAACTGATGTTTTACTTTGGGATCCTTTTGCTGCTTTAGGTATTTATGACCCAATAATCTATGACGACAGTGGAAATCCTGTCCTTGATAAAAATGGTAAAACTAAAAAAACACGTATTCCTCTTGTAGTTGTTTGGTTAATGCTGGGTGCAATCTTTTTTACAATTTATATGAAATTTGTTAATGTAAGAGGATTTGTTCATGCCATTAAAATAACAAAAGGAGATTATGACAACCCAAATGATGTAGGAGAAGTTTCGCATTTTCAGGCATTGACAACAGCCTTGTCAGCAACAGTGGGTTTAGGAAATATAGCTAGTGTTGCAATTGCCATTTCTATCGGAGGTCCCGGAGCAACATTTTGGATGATACTTGCAGGATTATTGGGAATGTCTTCAAAATTTACTGAATGTACATTAGGTGTGAAATATCGCAAAATTGATAAGTCCGGGACTGTCTCCGGAGGACCCATGTATTATCTTAAAGAAGGATTAAAGAAAAGAAATATGAAATGGCTTGGAGTAATCCTGTCGGGAATATTTGCTGTTCTTATTATTGGAGGAGCATTTGGAGGCGGTTGTATGTTTCAGGCAAATCAGGCATTTGGACAATTTGTTTTGTTTATTCCCGGAATTGAACGATATGGTGTGTATTTCGGAATAATACTGGCAATTCTTGTTGGAGTTGTTATTATTGGGGGTATAAAAAGCATTGCCAATGTTACTGATAAAATTGTTCCTTTTATGGCATTTTTATATGTGGGAACTGCATTGGTTATTATTATTATGAATATTTCTCATACTGGAAGTGCTTTGAAAATGATTTATTACGGAGCTTTTTCTGCTGCTGCTCTAAAAGGTGGTTTTATTGGCGTTTTAATTACAGGATTTCAAAGAGCAGTATTTTCAAATGAAGCTGGTATTGGTTCTGCTTCAATCGCTCACTCAGCAGTAAAAACAAATATTCCGGTTACTGAAGGTTTTGTGGCACTTCTCGAACCATTTATTGATACTGTCATTATTTGTACAATGACTGCTTTAGTTCTTATTTTTACCGGATATTCTGATAATCCTGTGGGTTTAGAAGGTGCTCAATTAACTTCTGCTGCATTTGGAAGTGTGTTCTCATGGTTTCCTTATTTGCTGGTAATAGCTATTTTCCTTTTTGCTTTTTCTACAATGATTTCCTGGTCATACTACGGATTAAAAGGTTTTGATTATTTGTTTGGAGCAATATTCAAGAAAAGATTTGGCAGCAGGAAATATGGCAACACTTTTTTCAACTTGATTTTCTTAGGTTTTATTATTGTTGGGACTTGTTCATCTTTAAGTTCTGTTATTGATTTTTCAGATGTTATGATTTTATCAATGGCATTTCCTAATATTATTGGCTTATTAATTATGGCTCCTGAAGTAAGACGCGATTTGAATGATTATTGGAAAAAGGTTAAAAGTGGTGAGATAAAAAAGACTAAAAAATAGTTTTGCTTAGAAGATAATTTTAGTAAATCACGAATTCATTAAAAAAATGAAGAAGCGGTTAAAAGATTATTTTACTTTAAATAAAATAGAACGAAGAGGTACATTTGTTTTATTGCTTATACTTTTATTGGTCCTAGTCATAAATATTTTATTACCTTATTATAAAAAACAACAAAAGTTTGATTTCCTGAAATTTGAAAATGAAATCATTGCTTTTGAAAGTACTCAAAAATTAATCGAAGACGCTAGAAATTCTTATAAAAAAGATTTTAATTTCAATGATGTTGACCGTTCTGCTGCCGAAATAAAATTATCTCCTTTTCCTTTTAATCCTAATGATTTGCCTTTCAGTAAATGGCAGGAAATGGGATTGTCAGACAAACAAATTAAGGTGATAAAAAATTATGAAGCTAAAGGAGGTAAATTCTATAAAAAGGAAGACTTGAAAAAAATATATGGAATCAGCGAAAATGAATACAACATTTTAGAACCATATATTAATATTACTGAATCTTATAAATCGTTCTCAAAATTTAATGATTCAAAAGAATATGAAAGTTATGAAAATGTCGTAGTTGAATTAAATTCTGCAACTGCCGAAGATTTGATAAAATTAAAAGGAATTGGGCCATCTTTTTCAAAACGAATTATTGGATATAGAAAACTAATTGGCGGGTATTCTTCAAAAGAACAATTGCTTGAAGTTTATGGATTCGATAGCTTGCGATACGAAGGCATTGCTGAAAATATTGAAGTAAATTTAGATTCGATTAAGAAAATAAACGTTAATAAAGCTTCTTATGAACAACTAAGAAAACATCCCTATTTTAGTTATGATGTTTCTTTTGCTATTACAAACTATAAGTACAAACATGGGAATTTTAAATCAAT
>CAYLPA010000266.1:0-4060 GCA_964385385.1 uncultured Saprospiraceae bacterium
GATGGTAAATAGTTCTTTTTGGAAATATTGACTATTTACCGAATATCCCTAAGTAGTGCGAGAAAATTTCAATCTGTTTTTTTCCTCATCAACATCAAACCATCGCGGAACGGAAGGATTAGATTTACTACACGCTCATCATTATTTACCAACTCATTAAACTCAACAATTCCTAATGTTTCTTTGTCTTTGTTAGGAACATTTTTAATTACTTTTCCACCCCATAAAACATTATCGGCAATTATTAATCCACCGGGTTTGACTTTATCAATTATAAGTTGGAAATATTTAGAGTAGTTTTCTTTATCAGCATCAATAAAAACAAGGTCGAATGTTTCATCAAGTTTGGGTATAATATCCAAAGCATTTCCTATATGAAATATTACTTTATTCTGAATTCCGGTTTTAGCGAAATACTTACTAGCGAAGTTCTCCAGTTCAGCATTTTTTTCTATTGTATGAATAATTCCATTTTCTGATAAACCCTCAGCAAGACATATTGTAGCATATCCCGTATAGGTGCCAATTTCCAGTATCTTTTCAGGTTTTAACATATTGCTAAACATTGACAACAACCTTCCTTGCAGATGCCCCGAGAGCATTCTTGGACGCAATGCTTTTAGATGTGTTTCACGATTTAGTTGCTTTAATATTTCTGATTCTTCGGATGTATGTGCAGCAACATAATCTTCAATTTTTGGGTCGAGAAAATCCATTTTGGAATTATATTTTTACTCCTTAATAAATTTAGAAGTATAAAGTTTTTTATTGTTTTTTATTTCGATATAATAAAAACCGCTTGCTTTGTTTTGCATGTCAATAGAATAATTTCTGTTGAAAGCATTTAAAATTTCCTTATGAACAAGTTGTCCTAAAGAGTTATAAATTGTAATAGTAGTTTCGTCCTGAAATGATTCATTGAGACTAATATTTATCTCTTTATTAGTTGGATTTGGATAAACATTTATTTTATTTGTTATGCTTTCGTTTTCTTTCAAACGAGTTTGCAAAGCAGAATAAGTGTATGATTCCCAAACACCCCTGCCATAGGTTGCAGCAATAATTTTGTTTTCAGGATAGAATATTTCCATCTCATTAACAATTACGTTTGGCAAATAATCTATGAAAGGAATCCAATCAGACATTGTTGAATCTTTATAATAAACTCCTACATCAGTTCCTATATAAATTCCATCTTGAGAAGCATTTTCATAAACAATGCAATTTACAGGAATATTAGGAAGGCTGCCGGAAATGTTTAGCCAACCAAGACCAGCGTGGTCAGAATAAAAAACCTTTTTGCCGGAATAGTATCCTGATTTTGTTACCCACACTTTTTCAGGATTTGTTGCGTGAACTACTATTGAAGATATTCTACCATATGATAAGCCTGAACTAACATTAGCCCATGTTGAACCACCATTTTTAGTGCGATAAATATTTGCGTTTTTGGCAATATAAATATAATCGGGATTTGAAGGAGAAATAGCAATAGCATTGATTTTTGTACTGCCGCTTTGGTTTGTAATATTTGTCCAATTGTATCCTCTATCAGTACTTTTCCAAAGATTATTATAACCCATAAAAATTGTTTGTGGGTTTGTGGGGTGTATTTCAAAAGGTGTTACCCAATTACCGGTTTCGGGAATGTCTTTGTATATGTTTCTCCATTTCACACCACCGTTAGTAGTTCGTTTAAATCTTCCATAATAAAGAGAGCCATACATAATGTAATTGTCGCTATAATCAATCAAGCATTTCATTCCATCGCCTCCGATAACTCTTTTCCACGTACTTCCATTAAGATAATTGCTTCCATTGTCTTGCCATCCGGTCATTATTTTGTGGGCTTGAGTAGCTGAAATTCCCATTCCATAAATTTGAGCAATTTCAAGTCCGTTGCTATAGTCTGTCCACGAATTTCCATTATCCGTGGTTATGAATAAACCGCCATCAGTACAAGCATAAATTTTATTATTAACCGTAGAAGAAAATTCTAATGAATGTATATCGGCATGAACATAAGGAATTCCCCCGGCAGCTTTCCAATTTCCAACCTGAGTCCAGTTCAGACCGCTGTTAGAAGAAACCCAAACATTAACACCTCCAACATAAACTACGTTTTTGTTTGTTGGTGATGCTGCAATTGCTAAGTCATACCAAGCCTGACCACCACTATCGGAGCCGTCTTTTGACCAACCCAAAATATTAGGTGTATCAACTTGAAGAACAAAAGTGCTTCCTGCATCAGTTGAAAGCCATAATCCTGCAAAGCCATTGTTGCTTGATTTTCCTCCAACAACATATAAGTAATCGGGATCATCGGGAGTAACTGCCAACATAATTCGGCTTATATTTAATGAAATATTACCAAAGCTTAAAACAGAAAAACTATCACCACCATTTGTTGATTTATGAATTGTGCTTGGAGTTGCAATATAAATTACTGAACTATTTCCCGGCATAAATTTTATATCTTTATAGCTTCCGCCTTTTATCTGGTTCCAATTATTTCCTGAATCAGTACTTCTGTAAATTCCATAAGTCGTAGCAGCAAATAATCTTTGTGGATTAGTAGGGTCAATAATGATTTTGGTGATTCTTCTTGCATTATTAACAGCCCAGGAAATGTTGGTTGTATCCCATGAATTTCCACCATCGATAGATTTTAGGATTCCAATGCTGTAAGTGTCTCCGGCATCACCATCGCCTGTTGCAAGATACATATTGTTAGGATTAACTGGGTCAATAGCAATATCAGAAACACCAATATTTGCGAGATAGTCTGTGTTTGTTACCCATGTTAATCCACCATCAGTAGATTTCCATAATCCTCCTGAAGGCGCTCCAACAAACATGATATTTGGATTATTAGGATGAAATTCTATACAATTTAATCTACCTGCTCCTCCCTTATTCGTTGGAATATCTGAAGGACCAATAAATTTCCAGTCTGCTACAGGAGTAGATTTTGACTGAAATTTTTGAGCTAATATAGATTTATAAACTTGCCAGCTTGCAGAAGGATTAGGAATTCTTCCACTTGAATCAATCCGCGATTCCATGAAATATTCCCAGCGTTTAAACTGTTTAAATCCTTTTCCTTTTTCAATAGTTTTTCCTTCCCAATATTTATTAAACTCCTTTTGAATATAATAGAAGTTATAGTTGGGGTCATTCATCATATCAACCCATTGCTGACCGAAAACATTAATTGAAAGGAAAATACATAGAAATAAGATTATATATTTATTTGTGCTTTTTATCATAAAATTAATACTTAAATTATTTGCAAAAATACGAATAATTATTGGAATGGAAATACAAGTATATTTTTCTATTTCAAATTTAAACATAGGAATCTATGTTGTTGTAATTAGCAATAAGAATGAAATACTATATACTCAAAAAATAGTTGTTGGGAAGTAAATCTAAACAGCTTTTAATTCGGGAACAATATTGAAAATTTTGTTAATTAAATCTTCGTATTTATTATAAATGAATTTTCTACGCATTTTAAGAGATGCTGTTAATTCACCTGTTCCAATAGACCATTCATGGTCAATAAGTTCAAACTTTTTAATTTGCTCTGTGCCTCCAAAGTTTTTATTATAATCTTCAATTTCTTGTAGAATTCTTTTTTTAACTTCAGGGGTTTTAACCATTTCTTTATCAGTAGTATATTCAATGTTATGTAACTGACACCATGATCGAAGATGAGTAAATTCAGGAACTACAAGAGCGGCAGCAAATTTTTGATTTTCTCCGAGAACGGCAAGCTGGTCAATAAAAGGTGATTCTTTAAATTTATTTTCTATCAATTGGGGGCTTATATATTTTCCCATAGAAGTTTTAAATATTTCTTTTTTTCTGCCGGTAATTTTCAATTGTCCTTGTTCTGTAATTACTCCTATGTCCCCGGTATGAAACCAACCGTCTTTATCAATAACTGAATCAGTTAGTTCGGGTTGTTTGTAATATCCTAACATTAAACTCGGACCCTTAGCAAGTATTTCTCCATCTTCAGCAATTTTTACATCTACATTTTTAACGATAGGAC
>CAYLPA010000267.1:0-4049 GCA_964385385.1 uncultured Saprospiraceae bacterium
CTCTTCTTTGTTTATTTAATATTTCAGACTATTGATATTAATAATATCTGAAAAACTTAATTGATTTTTAAAAATCAGTAGTGTAAAATAAAATTAATAGTTCTAAAAAAGCATGTAAATTTCACCCAATCAATTTTTGCCTCGCTCCTAAAGGATGAATTTATTGTTAGTAATTTACATCCTTTAGGACAGAGGAAAAGAAATTATTAAGAATTAATTCACCCTTTTCTAAAATAGAATCCTGTTTTCTTCAAATACCCATGAACATATTGTTTAACCTATGTTTTATGATATTTTATTAAAATAATCGGATAACAATATTAATAATAATTAGCTATAAATAAAATCGAAGAATGGGAGATTATTTCATAATTTCCTGAATACTTTTATATTTAAACTCAAATCCTGCTTCCTGAATTTTATCTGAGGATACTCTACTGCCTTCAAGAAGAATCGATGACATTTCTCCAAAAGTTAACTTCATTATAAAAGAAGGAATTTTAGGCAAAAAGAAAGCTTTGTTTAATGATTTGGCAAGTGATTTCATTAATTCATGATTTGTAATATGATTTGGTGAAACAGCGTTAAAGACTGATTCAGGAATTTGGTTTTCTAATACAAACAAAAAAAGTCTAACTAAATCAGAAATCTCAATCCAAGGAACATATTGTTTTCCTGTTCCAATTGCAGAGCCTAAACCCATTTTTATCGGTTTAATCATTTTCGGCAATGCACCACCATTTTTGGAAAAAACAACCCCAGTTCGAAGTTTCACAACCCTTAAACCTAATGATTCTATTTTGTCAACACTATCTTCCCATCTTACAACAGTTTTGGCTAAGAAATCATTCCCTGCTTTACTGTTTTCTGTAAAAATTTCATCCGAAGTATATGTTCCATAATATCCTATTGCCGAAGCCGAAATAAAAGTTTGTGGTTTTTTCTTTGAATTTTTTATTTTTCTGAAAAGAAGATTTGTAGTTTCAATTCTGCTATCATTAATTTTTTGTTTTTGTTTATCTGACCATCGTTTGCTTGATATATTCTCTCCTGCAAGATGAATAATAATATCTGCAAATTCTATTGCTTTTTCATCCAAAATATTATTCTCATAATTCCAGTAATATGACTTAATGTCATTCGCTTTTTTTCTTCTTGATAGAATAGCAACATTATATTTATTATTTAATAATGATTTGGAAAGTTCGGAACCAATAAGACCTGTTCCTCCAGTTATTAATACATTCTTGCTCATCAAAATAAGATTTTATTATAATTTATAATTATCAAATTATTCTAAAAAAAGATTAAAGCTAATATAAAAATATTATTTAGTATGCTTTTTGTTATTATAGAGCAATTTAATAAAATTAAAATTATCTTTATATTAAATTCTATCAAACAAACTTTAAATAACAAAATTTAAAAAAATGAAACAATATATATTTATAACTCTTTATTTTTTGATGTCAGTTTTCAGTTTTGGACAAAGTGCAGAAATTACAGGAAGAATAACTGATGAAGAAAATAATGAGCCCATACCATTTGCAAACATTATTGTAGTAGGAACTCAAATTGGTTCAACCAGCGATTTTGATGGAAATTTTACAATAACAGGAATTAAACCCGGCTACATTCAGCTTCAAGCATCATTTGTTGGTTATAAAACTCAAAAAACTACTGATATATTAATTACTAACAACAATATCCCTTTTATTGAAATTAATCTCGAAGCAAAGGAAGAAATGCTTTCAGAGGTTGAAATAACGTCTGACATTTTTATAAAAAGGATTGAATCGCCCCTATCTATGCAAATTATAGGAACTAAAGAAATCGAGAATAATCCCGGAAGTAATAGAGATATTTCAAGGGTTATACAATCATTTCCAGGAGTAGGTTCAACTCCGGCATATAGAAATGATGTAATAATTCGCGGAGGCGGACCGGGTGAAAATCGCTTTTATCTTGATGATGTTGAAATACCAGTTTTAAACCATTTTTCTACACAAGGAGCTTCTGGAGGGCCTGTTGGAATAATCAATGCAGATTTTATTCAATTCGTTAATTTTTATTCAGGTTCATTTCCTACAACAAAATATAATACTCTTAGTGGAATTTTAGATTTTAAACAAAAAGAAGGAAGCAAGGATAAAACAAACTTACAAGTAACTCTTGGTGCCAGCGAAGCAGCATTAACCCTTGATGGTCCTATAGGCGATAAATCAACTTATATATTTTCGATAAGAAGATCATATTTGCAATTTTTATTCTCAGCTCTTGGATTACCTTTTCTTCCAACATTTAATGATTATCAATTTAAACTTAAAACAAATATTGATAATAAAAACCAGTTTACAATTATTAGTATCGGCTCTTTAGATAATTTATCGCTTAATAATAATATCAAAAATCCCGATGCTTCTCAAGAATATCTTCTAAGTCAAATACCAATCAACAATCAATGGAGCTATACTTTTGGAACTGTTTACAAACATTTTTTTAAACATGGACATCATACAGTTGTTATAAGCAGGAATATGCTAAATAATGAGTTTTATAAATATCCTGATAATGACGAAAGTCTTGATAAAAGTTTTGATTATTTGTCAATTGAAGAAGAAAATAGATTTCGCTACGAGTTTACATTAAGAAATAAAGGAATAAAATATAATTTCGGTGCAAACCTTGAATATGCTCAATATTTCAACGAAACTACTCAACAAATTTTTATTAATGATAGTTTGACAAAATATTCTTATTCTACTAATCTAAACTTACTAAAATATGGATTAGCTGCACAGGCATCAAAAAGTTTATTAAAAAATAGATTAAAAGCATCAATTGGTGTAAGAGTGGATGCAAACAATTATAATAGTAATACATCAAATTTATTAAATCAATTATCACCACGCCTTTCACTATCATATTCCTTGGCTAAGAAAACGAAACTAAATGGAGGACTGGGACGATATTATCAAAGAGCAGCTTATACTACTCTTGGTTTTCGCAATAACTCAGCAGAATTAGTAAATTCATCTTCAGCAAAATATATTGGAGTTGACCACTATAATTTAGGATTAGAACATAGATTCTCAAAAGCTATTATATTATCAGCAGAGGCATTTTATAAAGATTATTTTCAATATCCAATTGACCTTTTAACTGGAGCTAGCCTGGCTAATCAGGGAGCAGACTACAGTAGTATTGCTGGTGCCGCAGCTGTTGATTTTAAAGGTACAGGTCATGCAATCGGTTTTGAAATTTTAAATCGGATAAATTATAAAAAAATTAATCTTTTAGCTGCATACACTTACGTAAGAAGTGAATTTACAGATATTAATAATAAACTAATTCCATCTTCATGGGATAGTAAACATCTTTTAACAATTACTTCTACTAAAGAATTTAAAAGAAACTGGAGAATTGGATTAAAATGGCGTTATGTTGGAGGATTACCATACACACCTTACGATTTGGATAAATCTGCAAGCATCGAGGCATGGAGTGCAATAGGTCAACCGTATTTGGATTATGATGAATTGAATACTTTAAGATTTCAGTCCTTTCATCAGCTTGATGTCAGGATTGACAAAAACTATTTCTTCGAAAAATGGACTATTATGTTATATGTTGATATCCAAAATCTTTATAATTTTAAAAACAAAGGACAAGATTTTATAATTAGAGAAAAAAATCCAAACGGAAGCTTTAAAACAGTCAATAATGAAACAGAATATGTTTTAACATCAATCGAAAATATTTCAGGAACAATCTTACCTTCAATTGGAATTATGCTCAAGTTTTAATTTTGAATTTTTAAAACATCTAACAATTTGCATAGTTACTCATCCTACTTATTAACTTAAATTCAACATCTTCGGAAAGCGTTTATTTTATTAAGTTTTTTTTAATATAAATTAAAGCTTTAGGATAATTTACAGTCTATATCAAATTTGGTTTAATTAAAAAAAGCCTCGAAAAATTCGAGGCTTTTAGGTACCCAGGGCGGGACTTGAACCCGCACGGGCGCAATGCCCATTGGATTTTAA
>CAYLPA010000268.1:0-4047 GCA_964385385.1 uncultured Saprospiraceae bacterium
TTGATTAATTGATCTTTTTAAAGAAAAGTTTTGTTGTTCTTTTGTAATCTTGGAATGATTTCCTTGAGAATAAGAAACAAAACCAATGCTTAATGCTAAACTTAATAGTAATAATTTTTTCATTTTCTTTTAGTTATTTATTATTAATTGATTATTTACGCGATACAAAAATATAAAAAATTTAAATTAAATAATAATATTTTTTCATTTTTTTTTAAATATCTATCTTTTATTTATAATTTAATAATAATTAAAAAACTGACAACTAAAGATTTCGCACTTATAGCAGCTCTGACTTAATATTTCGACACAGCTTCTATATCTTGCTACTAAGTACAATAATATTTATTAAGCCTTAACCCTTCCAGAGTTTTTAACTCTGGAAGGGTTGGTCAAAACTTATTCAGACAACCAACAGCCTACAGCTAACAACCAACAGCCAAAAAAAAAACATTTAAATAACGCTAACAGTTTTTGTAAAATGACTTCTATTTTTTTTATATATTTGCCACACATTTTTCGAATAAAAACCTAAACCTAAAAATTCAATATCATGAAAATCAAGTCTTACTTTTTAATTTTTTTCGTATTAATTTTTGCACAAAATATTTTTTCACAAGAAGAAGCCCGCTTACTGCGATTTCCTACAATTCACGGAAATCAAATTGTTTTCAGTTATGCCGGTGACCTTTACTCTGTTTCAAAAACTGGTGGTGTTGCAAGGAAGCTTACAAATGATGTAGGCTATGAAATGTTTTCACGCTTTTCGCCCGATGGTAAAACAATTGCTTTTACCGGACAATATGATGGAAACACGGAAGTCTTTACAATGCCTGCCGAAGGTGGAATTCCAAAAAGAATAACCTATACTGCAACTCTTGGTCGCGATGATGTTTCAGACCGCATGGGTCCAAACAATATTGTTATGGCTTGGTCAAAAGACGGCAAAAATATTGTTTACCGTTCAAGAAAACAATCCTTCAATTCATTCAAAGGACAGCTTTTCAATGTTTCAATAAACGGTGGAATTTCTGCTGAATTACCTTTGCCCTCCGGTGGATTTTGCAGCTACTCTCCAGATGGAAACAAATTAGCTTATAACAAAGTTTTTAGAGAATTCCGTACCTGGAAATACTACAAAGGTGGAATGGCTGATGAAATTTGGATTTATGATTTCAAGACCAAAGAAACAGTAAATATTACTAATAACATTACTCAAGATATCATTCCAATGTGGCATGGCGATAAAATCTATTTCCTTTCCGACAGAGACAGAACAATGAATCTTTTTGTTTATAATTCACTAACTAAAGAAACAGTTAAATTAACAGATTACACTGATTATGACATTAAATTCCCTACAATTGGAGATAAAGAAATAATCTTTGAAAAAGGGGGCTATATTTTTACTTTTGACATTGAAACAAGAGATATTAAAAAGATAAATATTATTATATCCAATGATTTTACTAACAGCCGAAATGAACTAATTGACGCATCAAAAAGCAAAAATTCTCTTTTTGTTTCGCCTGATGGACAAAGATTAGTTGTTGGAGCAAGAGGCGACATTTTCACTATTCCTGCCAAAGATGGAATCACTCGCAACTTAACTCAAAGCTCCGGTGTTCACGACAGAAATGCAGTATGGTCGCCCGATGGAAAAAACATTGCTTTTATTTCAGATAAAACCGGAGAATATGAAATTTATATCATAAAACAAAATGGAAGCGAAAAACCAATTCAACTAACAAAAAATGCCGACACCTATAAATATCGTGTTCAGTGGTCGCCCGATAGCAAAAAAATTATGTGGAGCGACAAAAAACTTCGTCTTCAATTTATTGATATAGAAACAAAAAAAGTTACTCTTGTTGATAAATCAAAAATTTGGGAATTTAATAGGTTTTGTTGGTCACCCGACAGCAAATGGATTTCTTATTCAAGACCGGAAAAAAATAATATGAGTAAAATTATTATTTATAGTCTTGAAAACAATAAAACTTATGAAGTAACTAATGGTTGGTATAGCTCATCACAACCAACTTTCAGCAAAGACGGAAAATATTTATTGTTTACTTCCGAAAGAGATTTTAACCCGATTTACAGCCAAACCGAATGGAATCATGCTTACAGAAATATGAGCAAAATATATCTTGTTACTCTTGACAAATTAACTCCAAATCCATTTGCTCCCGAAAACAACGAAGTGAAAATTAATTCTGATGATGCAAAAAAAGAAAAAACCGACAAAGATGTTGATGTTAAAATTGATGTTGATGGAATTCAAGACAGAATTGTTGCTCTACCAATCAAAGCTTCAAACTATTGGAGTCTTTATTGCATAAATGATAAAGTGTATTATAACGAAAATTACTTTGGTTCTGATAAAGGAACTTCATTGAAAATTTATGACCTTAAAAAGAAAAAGGAAACAGTTATAGGTGAAAAAATTGGATTTTCTGTTACTGCTAATGGAAAGAAAATGCTTGTAAGAAAAGGAAAAAATTATTCTATTATTGCCCTTCCTTCCGGTAAAATTTCTACTAAAGAATTTGTTGATTTTTCGAATATGAAAATTTGGGTTAACAAAAAAGAAGAATGGAAACAAATTTATGTAGAAAGCTGGAGACAAATGCGCGACTTTTTCTATGTTGAAAATATGCACGGCTTAGACTGGAATGCTATGAAAGAAAAATATGAAGTTCTAGTTCCTTATGTTAATAACCGAAATGATTTGAACTATATCATCGGAGAATTAATTGGAGAATTGAGTATTGGTCATGCTTATGTTAGCGGTGGTGATAAACCAAAAACCAAAAGAATTTCAACAGGATTATTAGGAGCAAAACTTAGCCGCCATTCTTCAGGATATTATAAAATTGACAAAATTTTGAAAGGTCAAAACTGGAGCTCATCACTTCGTTCTCCTTTAACAGAAATAGGTGTCAGCGTTGATGAAGGAAATTATATTATTGCTGTTAACGGCAAGTCAACTAAAGACATGAATGACATCTACGAATCTCTGCTTAATTGCTCAAACAAACAAGTTGAATTAACCGTTATTGCAACGCCAAACCAAGAAGACTCAAGAAATGTTCTTGTTGTACCAATCAAAGATGAATCACAATTATATTATTTCAATTGGGTACAAGGAAATATTGAAAAAGTAAATAAAGCTACAAACGGACAGGTTGGCTACATTCATGTTCCCAATATGGTATCAGACGGTCTTAATGAATTTGTTAAATATTTCTATCCTCAGTTAGATAAAAAAGCATTGATTATTGATGACCGTGGAAACGGTGGTGGAAATGTTTCTCCAATGATTATTGAGCGTTTGAAAAGAGAAGTTACTCGTTCGAAAATGGTTAGAAACGTTACTGAACAAGGTCATGTTCCTGCACAAATGATGATAGGTCCAATGGTTATGATTATTGACAATTACTCAGCTTCTGATGGAGACCTTTTCCCCTACTCATTCAAAAAACATAAAATGGGAAAAGTAATTGGAATGCGTACTTGGGGTGGAGTTGTTGGAATACGAGGTTCGCTTCCGTTTATTGATGGCGGTCAACTAAGAAAACCCGAATTTGCTTCTTATTCTGCTGAAGAAAGTAAATGGATAATTGAAGGTCATGGTGTAGAACCGGACATCATTGTGGTTAACGACCCTGCTAAAGAATATGCCGGAGAAGATGAACAGCTAAACAAAGCTATTGAAGTTATTTTGGAAGAGATTAAAAATTATAAACCTGTTCCTGACATTCCTGAAGCACCGGATAAATCTAAATAGTTACTATTAGAAGACGTCAATAACTTCGTTACGCTCATATTTAAAACCAGTCATTTACAAAAGTAAACTTCTGATTTCAAATACTTCGCAAGTCTCGTTCTTGACGTCTTCTTAATAACTATACTATAAATACAGTGATTTCTTAGATGCACTAAATCGAGTTTGAAAGAAAACACAATTGAAATGTACCAAATTTTAAATAAATTCCAAATATCAATATTAAAATGTTCAAAACAGCTTTGAACATTAAGATT
>CAYLPA010000269.1:0-4040 GCA_964385385.1 uncultured Saprospiraceae bacterium
AAGTATTAGTGGTTTATCCATTTTTTCAAAATATATTTCGCAAAGATAATAATTTCAGCTTACTTAAAAACTCGACATAACTTTAAAAAAGTCGGCTAAATATTATTTTGAGGTGCAAGATGTATTTTTAGGGGCAACGCCCCGATATATAATAGCACAGGGTGAAGTGAAACAAAACCCTGTGTTATGTAATAAATATTTAAAAAAAGTCATGAAAGGACAATACTATTTTCTATAAGATAAATTGTTAATCCCAAACGTAGCATTCATTATATTTGGTGTAATAGACAAAATGGTTGCTATTTTTAGTAGCATTCTTTCAAATGGACAAAATGGTTGCTGTATTTTTTGTATAGTTTTTTGAATTGAAAAAAAGTATTTTAAATTTGATATATCAAGCTAAACAGAAATAGGCTCTGCTGGAGAGCAACCTGTCAGGGATAAACTTGATGGCTGACAAAAAAGTCAAAAGATTAAGGAGTTCAAAAGGACTCCTTTTGCTTTTTTTAGAAGCCTTTATGCCTTTAAAAACTCATCAATAAATTTCATTTTTCTTTCTTGAGATAGTCCATTATGGTTTCTTAATTTGTTCTTTAAATCTGCAAAATGACCTTCTCTTGGAACAATTGAGGGTATTGTGACATTATGAAAATCAATCTTTCGCTGTATTGTTCTTTTCGAACAATTATATTGAATAGCTAATTGAGAGTATGTCTGTTTTCCTGAATAATAATCTTTCCATAAAACTGATGGATTTAACCTTAAGCCTCCTGTAAAATATCTTCCACAGGCGAAGCATTTGTATCGTTGTTTCCCTTTTCTAACACCGTATTTTTTAGTAATCGGACTGTTACAGTAAAAGCATTTTTTTTATTCATAAGCTTTGATGTATATCAATCCTATACGAATAAAGACTTTCATAAGTTCTTAGCAACCATTTTGTCTATTAAGCTTAAAATTTTTATAATTCATTAATTCCCCTTCATTAATAAAAACATCATCTATTTTTGCTAATCCGGGTCCTTTTTTGCACCAGTCAATTAAATAATTTAACGGTTTTTCTTCACCTTCTGCTTCTATATAAACCGAGCCATCATAATTGTTTTTTACAAAACCTTTGATTCCAAGCTCACGTGCTTTCATCATCGTACTATAACGAAAGCCAACACCCTGAACCCTTCCATAAATTTTTAGGATTATGTTTTTGTGCATAATTATCTAAATAAAAAAGAATTGATAAATTTACTAAGGAAAATTAAAATTGAAGTGGAAAATTATTTTTTCTTTGAAAATATTTTTCTAAAAAAATCATTTTTCTTCGTTTTTGTCTCTCGGTCTTTTGTTCTTTTGAAATACATAAAATTCTTAAGGTCTCCTTTATCAACTTGCATATCCTCAAAATGATTGGAAAGGGGACCGTTATTAAAATATTCAATAAATGTTTTTAGTTCTTCTGATGTACCTTCAGCTTCGATATATACTGAAGTGTCGCTGCCATTTTGAACAAATCCAGTAATATTATTCTTATGAGCAGAAAGATGAGAATAATACAGAAAGTCAATTTCTTTCACTTTTCCATTAACAGTTATATTTAAATGCTCTTTCATTATTCTGTATTACACTTACTATCTATTTTTTACGATAACAATTAAAACTAAAAATAATTTTGCAAAAATAACGTAATAATTATTGAATAGCAATATTTTTAAAATATTCTTTTTAATTAAACTCTTCATTTAATTAATAGGGCAATGAATTTTGTGATTTCGTTAAAAAAAATTTACCTTATGCATTCAAATATTTCGTCATAAAGCTATTAACTTTTTCAAACAGATGTTCAGGGGTGTAATTTCGCCAATTTAATTCATTAAAAGCTTTTGAAAATCCAATATAATAATCAAGTTTAGTACTAACAAATTCATCTATTACATGTTGGCGAAGATTAATTCCACATATCCAGCCATTTTCGAGTTCGTCAAACCATTCCTGATAATACTCATCATCGGATGAATGAAAATTCAATACATTTTCACAAATAAGCAGAAATTTATTTACATTGTTTTCAAAAAGCACATCTATTACATTTCTCTTAAGATACATAATATCTTCATGAAGGCAGTCGTTCCATTCTCCAAATAGTTCAATTATTGAAAAACCTGCTTCATAATCGGTGAATAATATTTTAACAAAAAGAGTAGAAGAACCAATTTCGTCCCATTGAGGGTGAATCAAATAGTTGTAAATTGAATTAGTGAATTCAAATTCGCTGTACTCTCTTTTATAAAAAGGAGACAACTTATCATCTGATGCGATATAAAGTTCGCGCCACAAGTAGAATGGCTCAATTGAATGCATAATTTAAAATTCTTTTTAAAAAACCCAAATCAATAAAATAATTATCTACCCTAAGACTAATAAATCCAATACGGATAGACTAAAAAAAACAAATAACAAAAGACAAATAACAAACCTGCCTATGCCGAAACGGCTACGTGCAGGCAGGTAAATTCAAATTTTCAAAAATAAATCTCAAATCACAAACACATCCAACTTTTGTTTAAACCTAATATGTATTTTAGTAAGTTTTGTAATTTCATACATTGTAATTTGGATATTATTTGTTATTTGATGCTTGTTTGTTTGTTATTTTCTGTCAAATAAAACTCTAATATTGTAAAAATAAGATACTAAAATAAACAAATGAAAGTTTTATTTTTTTGTGCTTAATAATGAATTTGATAATAAACAGTTTGAAAAGCAGGACAATAAATTGAATCGCTTGAAGAAAATGTATTGCTATTTTTTGTTACTATCCAATTAATCCCAACATATTGATTTCCGTGAACTCTACAAATTTTTGTTTCTTCATAGTTTTTCCCGTTTCCTGTAGTAATTCCATCATTGCAGCATTGAAAACAATTTAAAGTTCCACTTGTAAACTTGTATGAAATTTTATCATTTCCATCAAAGGGTGTTACGTTTTTAACATGCAAATTAATATAGCATTCGGGATAAAGATTATATGAATCAGAATATGTATCATTCTCTTCAAGAATTTCAGGTTCTATGTCAACAGTATAATCAAAATAGTCGTCTTTATTAACGTTTAGACGATAACCAGAAACTTTTTCTACAGCTATCGTAAAGCTAAAATTTCCATCTTTATCTGTTGTTGCAGATGTTATCTCCTGATAATTCGAATTATATACACCTGAAACAATTTTACTAGAAGAAATCCTAACAGTTGCACCACTCAAATATTTCACAAGTTGCGGGTCATAAACTCTTCCTTTTACTTCAATTTCTTTTTCATCTTTATTACAAGTGATAAAAATTATAATAATAAAAAACAATATTGAGAATATCCCTGATTGATACAATATTTTAGAACTATTTTTATTCATTTTTTAATTAATATTTTATGTTGTAAAATTACTATAAATATTTAATTTCCTATTCAAAAAAATTTATGCAATTTTAATTTTTTAATAAAGATAATAAAAATATGAAATCGGCAAATTTTTTGTATTCTAAACAGTCTAATTTCAATAAAATTTAACAGATGAAAAAAAATAAACTCTTTTCCCTTGCAATTATTTTCCTTAGCTTCTTTTTTATTTCATCAGGAATAAAAAACAATCAGATTAAGCAATGTTCATGCATCACAGCAACATCTGGCAATAATGACAAAATCAGTCCTGATTGCACTTTTAATGGTTTTAAGCTTTATGGAAAAATTAAGTTCGTAGAACATTTTCCTGATATAAAAATTCAAATTGTTGAACATTTCCCTGATTTGAAAGTTCAGCTTGTTGAGCATTTTCCTGACAAATGTGGAAAATGGCAAATTGTAGAACATTTTCCCGATTTAAAAGTTCAAATTGTAGAACATTTCCCCGATATAAAAAGTAAAGTATATAGAACATTTTCCCGGAATTCCTTAAAAAAATTTACTCTAAACATATTCAAGCTCGTAGAAATAAATAAAATTAAAAACCATATAATTAAAATTATATATCTTTGATTAAAAATAAACAATC
>CAYLPA010000270.1:0-4031 GCA_964385385.1 uncultured Saprospiraceae bacterium
TAAAAGTTCCATTATTATTTGTAATAATCTGTTTTGGAGAAGATTGCTCTTTTAAGTCAAAATCAATAGTGCCATTTTTCTTTTTATCTTTTGCACAGGCAATACACGAAATAAGCAATAGAACACTAGAAGCTACAATATATATCCACAATTCTATAGCATTGTGTAGAATTGCCCCAATTAATATCCCTATGATACCTAAAGAAACAGGGAAAATATATTTCTTGTGATTATCATGGCGAACCATACGAATTGATAAGGCAGACAAAATCAGAGCAGGAATAGTAACAATAAAAGACATTGCAATCATTAATCCGCCAAGAAACGACCAACCGTCTCCAAAAATATATTTTATTACTTCGTAGCCAATATACAGATTTAGTAATGCCAAAATGACAAAAGAAGCAAAAGACATGATTAATAAAAACCAACATTTTTCCGCTTCGTTTGGGAAAAGATCAAATTGTTTTTTCAAAATCACCACACTACCAATATTTAGTTATAAATAATTATTTGTTACTCAATACTTCTGCTGTATTGATTGACATATTTATTAAATAGGCTTGTGAAATAATTTCACCATTTTTTTCTATATTTTTCAAATCATCTGCAGAAAGGCCAAGTTCATTGTATTCTTCACCTGTTGATTTGCAGGATTTTAAATATTGTTCTTCTCCATAAAGTTTTTTAATACCACCTAAACTTCCAATATTCACCGGAATACCAAGAAATATTTGGTATAATTCCTTAAATTTCAGAATATCGTTTTTACCTTCTTGGTAATCTTTGTATCCTTGATTTTTAAAAAATGTTTCTAACTCTTCGCAAGTGGCATTATTATTTTTAATTGTTTCCTTAAACTCATTATATGCATTGCAAGTTTTTGAAATTTGCTTCCACTCTTTTTGGGAATATTTATTATCAGTGGTTTTAAGATCCATGTCTTTCAGAAACTTATCTTTCACATAAGTGTTTTCTTCCTCTCTCGTTTCTTGTGTCTGTTTCGTTTGTTCTGTTTTTATAACCTTTTTGTTTGAAGAGTCACTATTCGAATTTCCTCCACAAGAAAACAATGCTAAAGTCAAAACTACTGTTAGAATTAATGTTACTTTTCTCATTTTAAAATCTCCTTTAAATACTTTTTTCTGAAAACATTACATTAACTTTTGAGTCAAGTAGATAATTTTTTATACTGACAATAGGCATAATGGTTGGCGTGCACGGTACTCTTTCATATTTTATTTCAATCTAAGCATTGATACTTTTGTTATGCTTATTCTTTCAAGAACTAATAATCACTTTTTAAAATTACATGCCAGATAAAATAAATTACTTATTCAACGAATAAGTGCATGATGTGTTTGGCGACTTTAAAACTACGAATTCTTCCATCCATTACAAAATTTTGTTGCTTTTGGTAAAGATAAAACTTACGAAGCCCACGCCAAATGCACTATATATAATGTTGTATTACGTAATTTTTACTTAGGAATTTGATAAAAATCATTAATATTATTTGTATATAAACAATAATCAATTTTATATTTCTTCTGAAAAATTTTAGGTTCCTTTTCATTTATTGGGACAAGCATCAAACTTGATTTTTTTCGAATATTTATCTGATCATTATCGGGATTAATTCTATTGTCAAATTTAATGTCAAAATAATATAAATACTTGCTTATCCATTCAATATATCTTGATTTATCTTTTTTTGATAATTCTCCGTTTAAATTAACAATTTTTAAATCATCTGTGTTTTCAATTATTGCTTTCTTAAATTCGACAGCATTTAAAGGAATTTCATTTAACTTTGGGATAACATTAAATTGTCCATCAATAAAAATCCATTTATTATATTCTTTTGAATAACATTCAGAAGCAACATGTCCAGCTCCATATTTGACTTTTTCTACATCAAAAGTTTTCAACCCAATTATTCTAGTAGATATTCCTATACTATTCAAAGCGGCTGACAATATAATCCCATATTCTACACATCGAAAATTACTTCCTTTTTTAGCTTCTTCTAATATTGTAATCGGATCTGATTTTGACGGTTTATTATTTCCATTATGTTCCCATTGTTTATTTGTCCAATTCAAGATCGTCGTTATTTTATCAAACTCTCGTGTCTTATCTTTTATCAACAAATCCAGATTATAATCTATCCGCAATTTTTTTAAGTATTTATTATTTATAGTATCTGGATAATAAAATTGATATCCCTCATTCACTGCCTTTTCATCAAATTCTATATTTTTTATTTTTTTTGATGGACTATAATTTAAAAGTCTATATAAATGGGAACAACTTGATAATAAAAATATCAATATTCCTAAAACTATTGTAGATCTAATTCTCATATTTTTCGATTATGTAACACAACTTGTGCGTATCATTTATTGTTGTTATTCCTCTTATTTGGTGGGCTAACAAAAATTGCGTATATTTTTTTTATCATTTTACTATCTCCTTCAAACTCATTTATTAAAAATACTTTTTATTTTTTTGGTCAAGAAGCTTATCCTAAAATACTGTAAATAGGCATAATATTCTGCGTGTGTGGCGGAATCAGAAGGATTCCAGCCGAAAAAAAACAACCCAAACCCTGGATCGGAAGGTTCAAGACAAAAGCACTGCGAGACTGAACCAACGACACGCTTGTTATGCCTATCTCAAACAAAATCTAGGTCATTATGAACTATTCCTTTGAAAATGCATTTATCAAATCTTGAATTTCTTTAAATGCAGTTGTCAGTCTACTATCCTCATTCAAAAATAGTGAATATGAGAACATTTTAATGATAGAAGACAGCATAAATGTCATTTTGCATATTTCTACTAATTCAGAATCAAGGGTATTATTTGTAATTACTTCCTCCATTTTCCTAAATGCAAATTGACTTCCATGAACAAACGATGAAAGTTCTGAATATGCAATAATAATTGAACCAAGTAATCCAGGATCAATATCTTTTGTGTCATAATTTATCATTAGATTAATTGATTTTATTAAATTTTTGTAAGTATATTTCTTAACTTTATTTTCGATAAATTGTTTTGAATAATTTTTATATAGTGGATTTTGTAGTCCTTTTAAAATATTCTCCCATGTTTCATTATTTGGAGTAGAACTCCACATAGCATTTACCGTTTTGTATGCCTTCGCGAGATCAAGTTCATCTTTAGCATTACAAAAGGTTAAATATTCTTCTCCAGCTTGATCACTTTTTTCTTTAGCACAAGTCAAATACAAAAAGTTAAACCGCAAAAAATGTTCTATTAATGAACGAAAAAGAACTTTAGCACCATATAAATCTGTGTTTTCAGCAACATCAAAAATTGAACACTTTAAACAATTAGCTCCCGTGTCTAATATTATCATTGCTAATAAAGTTTTCGGGTATTTTGTCTTAGTTAAGTGTTCTTTAACAATAGGAAAGTTTCTTTTAAATATGTTAAAAATAAACTCATCTTGTACCCTAATGTCTTCAATACAATTCACTTTCATACTTTAATAATTATTCATTGTACTTAATTCTAAAATGCAATCGGCTATTAGTTCTTTTATCATTTTCACTTCCTTGTAAAAATCATTATTGATAAATTGCTTTTACTTCTACTTCCAAACATAGGCATAATGCCGTCGTGCCACGTCATCACACGATGAGCATGGTTTTGTTCACAATCCCACAGCGATAAGTGAGATGATAAGAGACGAGCAAATCAAAGTCAACGGGTGCTAATTTGCGAGTTCCCGTGGACGTATATGTTAAACGACATTCCGCTTCGATATTGTTGCGAGTATCTGTTAGTGGCACGACGGCATTAATCAACATGGAGCGAAGCGGAATGTTGATTAATGTTCCGTGTATGCTGTGCAATCGCAATGATACGCTTGTTATGCGTAGTCTTTAAGGAGAAACAAAGATGAAAGAAAAACAAGAAATACCCGAACGAGAAAAGAAATCAGTTACTCATTCTGAAAACTTAATATTACACGCAATGCTATTTATGTGCCAAGAAAG
>CAYLPA010000271.1:0-4025 GCA_964385385.1 uncultured Saprospiraceae bacterium
TTCTTAAAGATATTATAACTGAAGAAACTCCATTAATTGGAATTGAGCCATCGGCGATTCTAAGTTTCCGAGATGAATATCCCGAACTTGTTGATGAGAGTTTGAAGAAAGATGCAGAAAAATTATCTGCTTCATCTTTTATGTTTGATGAATTTTTTATCAATCAAGTTGAAAAAGGAAAAATTAGCAAAGAATTATTTACAGATGCAAAGCAACATATAAAACTTCACGGACATTGTCAGCAAAAAGCAATAGCTTCAACAAATCCTACTTTGCAGATGTTGTCATTTCCGAAAAATTATACTGCCGAAGAAATTCCTTCGGGATGTTGCGGAATGGCAGGTTCTTTTGGTTATGAAAAAGAACACTATGAACTTTCGATGAAAATAGGGGAGCTGGTTTTGTTTCCTGAAATCAGAAAAACAGAAAATGAAACTATTATCGCTGCAACAGGCACAAGCTGTCGCTGCCAGATTGAAGACGGCACAGGAAGAAAAGCTTTGCACCCGGTGGAAGTTTTGTTTGGGGCGTTGTTGGAATAATAGCTATTAAAAAATTCAGTCTAAAAACTCTTATGTCTTTCTAAAGTATAAAGTTGCGGTTATGATTGTAGCCTTTTAATGAATTTAACTAAATCAGTAACTAAAATTTGATTTGTAATTGGATACTCTGAAGTACATTCTGGAATTATTATAAAATTATTCTTTGTTTGCAAATCATTTACAACTGATGTAAATCTTTTACTTCTTTTTGGATTTGAACTTAGTTTAATTTCAACACAATAAACAGGCTTATTTCCCTGACAAATTATCAAGTCACTTTCTGCTTGATCCTGAGTCCTGAAAAAATTGTATGTGTATTTATCGCCCAAACTTCCTATAATTTGTTCAATACAAAATCCTTCCCATGAATAACCCATTAATTGATTTCCAAGTAAGGCATTTGTGTTTTGAATACCATTTAGATAATGCATTAATCCGCTATCCCTAATATAAATTTTTGGTGATTTCACTAATCTTTTTTTAATATTGACATGGTATGGCTCCAGAATTCGTATTAAAAATATTGCTTCAAGATAGTCCAAAACTTCATTAACTTGTGCATTTGAAATTCCAAGTGAATTAGATAAATTACTTTTATTCAACAATCCACCGTGATTTGAAGATAGCATTCTTACAAATCTTGCTACAGTTTTCGAAGAAACTTTTAAACCCAATTGAGGTAAATCTCTCTCGGTTATAGTTTTTATAAACGAATTAAACCAAATTGATCGGATATCATTATCTTGTATAAGAAATGCTTCTGGAAAACCACCTCTAAACCACAAATCATTTATTTCATATTTATCTGATATTTCATTTATTGTAAATCCTGTTAATTCAGTGTATGACACTCTTCCGGCAAGTGATTCAGAACTTAATTTTAACACATGAGTATTGGCAGAACCTAATAAAATAAATCGTCCGGGAATTCTGTCCTGGTCAATAATTCCACGAAGAAGAGGAAATAATGACGGCATTCGCTGTACCTCATCTATTATTATACATTTATCTTTATTTAGTTTGAGAAACATTTCAGGCTCCGACAAACGATTTATATCACTGTCAAGCTCTAAATCAAGATATAGGCTCTCTTTTTTTATTGATTCAATAATCTTTTTTGAAAGAGTTGTTTTTCCTACTTGTCTTGCTCCAAGTATTACTACAGACGGAAAATATTCCAAGTGCTTTAATATTTCTTTTTCAAGATTTCTTGTAAAATGCATTGTTTCTTTTTTCCTGTAAATTTACAAATTAATTTTATAATTACAGGAATAATTTGATTTTTTATTTTTTAAACCTGTAATATAATTCAAATTTTGATGAAATTTCATCAGCTTGTTGCGGAATGGCAGGTTCATTTGGTTATGAAAAAACACACTATGAACTTTCTATAAAAATAGGGGAATTAGTTCTTTTTCCCGAAATCAGAAAAACAAAAGATGATACTATTATCGCTGCAACAGGCACAAGCTGTCGTTGTCAGATTGAAGACGGCACAGGAAGAAAAACTTTGCATTCTTTAGATGTTTTGCTTGTGCATAAAAAACATAAAATATTTGACTATTTTATTTATACAGACAACTTTATTTAAAAAAAATATGTCATTATAAAGAAAGCAATTGTGAATTTCTAATTAATTAAACCAAATGAAAAAAACATTATACTTTTTTTTAGCAATAATTGCTATTTCAAGTCAATTGTTCTCACAAAACTGTCAATTAGCTCCAACTCATTTTGAGCCTATTGGTCAAAAAGCAAAACCAATTATAAAGCCTGCACATCAACAATGGATGCCAAAACAAAGCAATCCTTATTGTTCTGCTACAAAAACAGCTTTTAATTATTTAGACACCCTTTATAAAGTAAGGTATAATACTGATTTTTTTGATATTATCGAAGATTCAGGTTTTTATTATCTTGTTGGTCATACTGGTAATATGACAAGTAGTACATGGGATTCAATAAATCATACTATATTATTGCGAATGAAGATTTCTTATGATGGTAGTATTATATGGACAAAGGAGGATTCATTAGCAAACGGTTATCAATTTTGTCAATACAATCATAGTATAATCAAGTTAGCAGATGGCAATTTTCTTGCAATGGGTAATTTAAATAATGATTTTAAAAAACCAAAAAACTATGATTCCAAATTACCAATTTATATCAAATTCAAGTCAAATGGTGATACTATTTGGCGGAAATTAATAGCAGATACAGTTGGTCGGAAATTTGGATTTTGGCCTCAGGATATCATAGCTGATAATGATGGCGGATTTACCGTTGCAGGATTACTTGGTTCCCAAACTCGTACATGGAATGCTCAGGACCAGTTGTGGTATCACGACACAACCTATATCACAATTATTAAATACGACAGTTTTGGGAATGAAGTTAAACGCCAACAACATTATGTAGGCGGATATGGTCGCACTCCCGGAGTAGATGGATTATTGCGTCTTAATGATGGCTCTTATATGATTTATGGAACAAATTATTTTAACTTCCCTGCTTCTTCTTTAAAGAAAAATTATGTTTTTCACCTTGATAGTAATTTTAATTATATTGAGGTAAAAACATTTGGGCAGATGATTCCTGAATTTCTTATTCAAAATAATATTATTCCATCAAAGTATGGTGGTTATAACTTTGCTGTTTCGCGGGCAGATACACCAATGGTTGTAATAGGCTCTGAAACTTATTATACCTATTATCATCAAACAGGATTTATGAATGATTCCTTTGAAATAACAAAAGATACAATATATATATTAGATATTCCAAATCAACCGGGTTTGGCACCAAATAAGGGAAGAGGTATGGTTATGGGTCTTGAAGAAACAAAAGATGGTGATATTGTTATTGCAGCAATAGTTTTTGATGGCGCTCATATTTTTCAAATGGATACAAACTTAAATATTAAATGGACAAACTATATTTGGTATTTTCATAATAAATGGCCACATGAAATAATGCTTAATATGCGTCCAGCCTCAGATGGTGGCTTTTTAATTGTCGGGTTTTCGCTTTACGGAGGAGCATGGGGCTGGCTTGTTAAAACGGATACTATGGGTTTTGCTTTGCCAAATGGAGGAGATACATTAATACATGTGGGGATAAGTCCCATATCAACGGGAATAATTAAAAATCAGGAAATAAAAATATATCCCAATCCATTTAATAATCACTTGACTTTGGCATTAGAAGAAAGTATAGAAGATGCAGAAGTGTTGTTGTATGACATAGTAGGAAAACAAGTAATGAGAACAAAAATAAACAATTCAAAATCAAGGCTCAATACTTCGGGCTTGGAAAAAGGAATTTATATTGTGAAGTTAGTTCATGGTAAGGAGAAATTTGTTGTTGGGAAAGTTGTAAAGAATTAAGCGAAGGTAATTGAGAGCTTGAGAAGGGGAGAGACTGAAAAATGAGTAATTTTATATTTATAAATGTTTATTGAGAGTGGTCATTGAGCGGAGC
>CAYLPA010000272.1:0-4013 GCA_964385385.1 uncultured Saprospiraceae bacterium
CGATTCCAGTACATCCCACAGGGATTGTGAGAATTTTAAAAATATAATTCTAACTACATTTTCTTATTTTCAATTGGTTTCTGAAATTAGTGTAACAGTTGGTTTATGAGTAGTGACGGATTGCTGGACACTTTCCGGTCAAACCGAGATGAAGTTTGAGCAGGCTAAGATTTTGACATTTAGTCTTTTCTCTGCCATTATTTATACAAAGTGTTAGCAACCATCTGTTTTACTCTGAATGTATTAAAACATAAAACCTATTCCAAACCTAAACATATTTGTTGGTATTTTATTCGGTAATTCATTGTCGAAGTCTATTTCACTTTCATAAAGAATATTTTCATAATAATAAGCATCTTCTTCAATATATTCGTATCCAAGGTAACCGCAATGACTAATTTGTATTTTACTACCAAACTCAAAACCTGTATTGATAAAAAAAGTATTGTATCTAATATTTATAGATATTGAATTTCGAATACCAATTCCTCTACCCCAGGAATTCTTCCATCCATAATATCTTTCATAATAGTTTCCTCCCAAACTGTTCTCTTCATTATAAGATATATGTATATCGTAATTAGAATAATGAATCCCTATTTTATATATGATATCAATGTGTGCATCTGTGTTGGGAATATTATAACTTATATATGGACCAAATTGTAAACCAAATGTAATAAACCTACCAGAACAGTCTTGAAACAAATTAATACTATGAGGCGTATTAGTAGTATCAAGTACTGAAAGTACTATATCACCTGATGACATAGAAGCAAAGCTAACGCCACCAGATAAATCAATTCCAATTGATATTTCTTTTGCTATTTTATCTGATAAACCAAGTTTAAACTGTTTCCCAAAGTCAACTCCAAAGCCTTTATCTACATTATGAATATCTTTAAAGTCACCGATAGCACTTCTATATCCAAATATTCCATAAAAACCAAGCTTGCCTTCTCGTTTCGTTTTAGTATTTTCAGATTTCTTTTTTTCTGTTCCTCCGCCTGTCATTTGAGCATTAACAGATGTAATTGTGAAAATCGCTATCAATACTATTAATGTCTTTTTCATATTTCTATTTTTTTATGTTCATTTTCCAAATATTCCATGCTCCTGTACTATTTCCTCTTTGGGCTAAGAAAATAATATTTTCTCCTGTATTATCCCATATTGGAGAAACATCATGTCCTTCATGAAAAGTTAATTGCGTAAATTTAGTTCCATCAATTTTTACTGTATATATATCTAAATTTCTTGCTCTTGTTTCTGTTGATTTCGTTACACCAACCATTGCAATAGTTTCTCCATCAGATGAGATTGAAGGACTTGAAAAACCTCTTTCTTTATCTCCAAAAATAAATGTTTCTTGTCCTTTATCTAAATCAATCACCCATATTTCGCCTAAGCCAGTATCTTTATTATTTCTCGTAACTAATAGTTTCTTGCCATCCGGTGTTAAAACAGGTGTATATCCTTCACAATGTTGTGTTTTTAAACCTGTTTCTACATTAACACTCCACACATAATATCTAATACCTTGCTGAACTGTATAAAATATTATCTTTCCATTCGGTGTAAAAGTTGGTCCAAGTTCATTTGCTGCTGTTCCTGCTAACTGAGTAACAGCTGCACCTTCTGTTGCATTAATCAAATTGATGTTATTGTTACCGTCATATTTATCTGTAAAAGCAATATTTTTCCCATCAGGAGAATAAGTCATATCATAAACATTTCGATTAAAAGTTCGTTGAATTTTACTTCTTCCTCCTGAAATATTCCTAATATAAAGGTTATGATAATTATTCTGCTTTGCTAAATAAGCAAGTTTTTCTCCATCGGGAGAGATTGCCAGAAGTGGTGGTGCCCACCATTGCAAAGCTTTTGTAACTTCATTTACAGAAATACCAGGATGTATAATATTTTCATCCTCTTGTGTCAATTGTGTGAAACTAATTCCTCCTTCTTCGGGAACTGATGTTAGTTGATATGCTACTTTTTGTGTCTTACATCCTGTCAAAAACAAGCCAATTATAATGGCTACATAAATTGGTTTTTTCATTATTTATTAATTTTAAAGTTTATATTTTATTTTATTTGTTTATCTTTCATGGTTGCTAACTTTAGCATAAACACAATTCCGTTTATTTCCATTATATAAGTTTTAAAGCAAAACAGCTTTAAAAACATATAATCAATGCTTTATATAATATTTTCTACAAATATAATAATTTATATTTAATTGCAAACATTATTAATATTTTTTTAATCTGTCTTATTTTGTTTTATGGGTTTGGTTAATGCCGACAGACTATTAAACTCAAAATACAAACGAAGTGAAGTATTTTGAGCAATTTGATAGCAAGTCGGTATTAGCGTTGTTTTAATTTTTTCTTTTTACGCATGGGAGAAAAATTTTGAAATTATTTATATTTTTATTGTTGATGTCATAATATTTTAAAATAAAAGTTATTGATTGATGCTAATTTTTCTTATTATACTTTCCTTTTCCGAACTTATCTGAATAAAATAAATTCCATTTGATGAGTTACTTAAATCAATTTCTGTTTTTATGGAAGAAATTTTTTGATTTATAATTTGTTTGCCAAGTAAATTAAGTATTATCAAATTTGCATTTACTTCTGCTCCTTCAATAATAAAATTTCCGTTGTTTGGATTTGGGTAAATATTGATGTTTGAGAAATCATTATTATTACAATCAACCGCAACAATATCAAAATATTCAAACTTCCCGTCAAAATCAGTTTGTTTGAGGCGATAGTAAAAAGCGGCAGTAGCAGTTGGCAGTTCATTATCAATGAATTGATAATATAAAATTTTATTACTGTTTCCCGCGCCGTTAACTGTGCCAACAACATTCCATTTTTCCATTATTCCATTATTCCACTCTGCTTTTTCAATGGTAAAATAATTATTGTTTGTTTCGGTAGCAGTTGTCCAATTAATATTTACTTTTCCGTTATTACATTTTGCGTCAAAAAAAACCAATTCAATGGGCAGTGGCACTTCATTATCAACAGAACCAACACAGTTAAAAGCAAAGCCGTCATCATTGCCTACGGAGTAGATCTGCGAAAAGCTACAAGTGACAAATAACATAAAAATACTTAAAAGTTGAATTTTTTTCATATCATATTTTGTTTATACATATCATCTTTTGTTTAATTCTACAACCCCGGCTAAGGCGCCAACCGAACACCACGACCACCGTAATAATTGAGACTATAAGCACTACTGCTAGTGTAGGCTGCGTTGCTGCGGTCGGAAGCACGTGAGTAAGACGAAGGAGTGGACCAACCACCGCCACGGAAGCCGGAGCCAGTGGCGGTGGTGTTTGGCCAGTAGCTTACATCGGCATTGCCGTTGGCATCTAAAGCACCATTGCCATTGTTGCCTGTAAATGCTCTGCCTGTTGCATTACCAACAGTAATAAAACGTTCAAAAAGATTGCCGCTTAGTTCCATAATCCCATAATAAGAAGCTCCAACACCTTCACGAGTATTCACACCCTGTCCAAAACAGCCAACACGATATGGTCCAGCTACATTTGATGCATTGTTGTTTGCACAGTTTGCCCCTGCATTGCTTGCTGTTTCGTTGGTTAAGCCGAGATTGCTTACACCAGTGGCTGGGTATACATTTGTAGTACCCCATGCGTATTCGTTGGCTACCGGTGTTTGGTCGCCACGGCAGGCTTTTTCAAATTCTAATTCGGTCATGGGTCGTAGCGCTGCCCAATCTAAATATCCAGCCAAATCTCCCCATGAAAATTCATTGACTGCCACATAAGGGTAGACAGTGGTAAAATTGGGCCATGTGTCGATAATTCCGTTTCTGGCACATGATGCTCCGACTTCCCTTGTAGATGCCTGTGTATTGGTTAGTTTATTTAAAAAAGCCACATATTGTCCCTGCGTTATTTCGTATTTCATGCAATAAAAAGATACCCGTCCAAAATAGTGTGTCTGTAACCAAAAAAGTTTCCAACAATT
>CAYLPA010000273.1:0-3978 GCA_964385385.1 uncultured Saprospiraceae bacterium
AAGTTTATAAATAAAAATCCAAAGAATAGTATGATTGCGATTTTTTTCATTTTATATATTTTTTTGTAAAAATAGTAAAATAATCTAAATAATTTTAGTTTGATTTTTTGAAATGCTTGTAATTTATTTTGAGATGCCGGAGAAAAAATATTCCTTAAATAGGACGCATCTACGAGGCCATATTTAATTAGAATGTTATTGTTAATTCTATAAACAGAAAATCCATTAGATAACTTAGATATATTAAAAATTAATTAACTTTGTTGAAATGATTTTCACTTTTGTTTTATTTTTTTTAATTAGTGTGCATAATAACAATGTTTTATAAAAAAATATTATGCTGAAACTATAACGGAAATATATGCAATTGTGTATATTTAATCGTTAGCAAACATGTTAAGAGACATCCATGGTACTTGAAAATTGTCCGTCAACAAAGACATTAAATGAATTTTGGAATCAGAAAATTACTGATTCGTTTCCTATATTGGATAATGTGATAGACTCCAAGTATCTGTCATTAAAAGAATACATTATAAATAGACCGCAAAAATTTTACTGTGAAAATACATATGAAAATTATCTGACTTTCCTGCTTAATATAAAAAAGGATAACTCTGATTTATTTATATCAATTTACAAGGAATATGAACATGAACTAGATATCGCTATTAAAACGCTCAATGATATCAATTCTTTAGAATTTCATGACCAACTTGAACCAGATAACAATATTGAGAGTATTTTATTTATTGAGAATTGTATTCATTTCAATTATGTGAAATTAATTGAAGCGGTATATCACAAATTTTTACTTTTTATTGCTTATAAGCAACGTGTTTTACGAGCTAAACCAACGAGTGGATTGGATATTTATAATTGCATCGAGGAAATTAAAAATACTGATTTTATATATGTAACTTATTGCTATGAAAATACAATTAGAAATGGTATTGCTCATGGAGGCATAACTTACAAAGAGAATGATACAATTTATAAAGGAAAGAAAGGAAATCCTTATGAAATAAGAACTAAAAGGATAATTCGAATGTTTGATGACCTTTTAGACATATGTAACGGATTTTCTTTAGCATTTAAAATATTTGCAACAACTCAAAGAGAATTTTTCCAAAATAATGATTTACGAGTATCAAGAAGTTTTTTATTACAAGAGCTAAAAGCACAAGCTAATGCACCTAAATGGGAAGTTGTTGATTGTTTGGAAAGTGAGATAATGGACGGGAGAAAGCAATTAAATATTTTCACAAAGAATAGTTGCTTAGAGCATCAGGAAGTTAATTACTATGCTTTCAGAACCGCTGTTTTTGCGGAATATTTTGCAAGCGGATTTGATAGATACTTTTTCTCATTAAAATCTAAATACAGTCTTCCTGGTTGGGCGGGATACAAAGGAGAAATTTTAAAAAGGGAAAGGATAAGAAATAGTAATACTCTTGAAGGTTATGATGGAGTTTTGGAAGAAAATTTACTCTTTTTTATTCCAAGATTTAAATTACCCAAGCTTGTTGCTAAAGCTATTCGCTTTTTTACAATAGCAAAATCGGTAATGCCAATAGAATATCATAGAAGTACTAATTATCAATTTAAGAGAAAATATTTTTTAAGGGATACCAAACCTTTTCGTCGAGGGTTGTGTGTAATAATTAATGACCCAAGTTTAATCATATCTCCAGAACAAAAAGATAATATCATCGAGCTAATTCGGCGAGATTATAGAAAGATTACACGATACGCTATTAGAAAATCAAAAAAAGAAATGCCTCGTTTCTGGCATAGATTTTTAAGAACTAATTATATTCGAGTGACTATTTATGATAAGGATTTAAGAAAAAGACAATTAAGATGTTCAGGATTAATTGATAGTTTAGTTTGTTCGATAACTATAAATAGGTCACGTAAGATTAAGAATATTGATTTTATTGGCGGAAAACTTGAACAGAAAGGAAAATATAGAATAATCTGGAATGGAAAATGGAAAGGAATAAAGCACGTTTGCTAACATCGGTTCAAATTTAAGTGGGGTTTTATTAGTATTTTGACAATTAATGCTATCTTTAACTTTCTTAATAGATGATAGGGAAACAAGGCGAAATCCCCACCAAAATTTAACCGAAGACCGTTACCGCCAAGTGTAAAAAACAGACGACAGTACCAAAATAGAAAGTAGATTATTGTGAAAGGAAAGAAAAAATATCTAATAAAGACTATCAAGAAATTTGCAAAGTTTCAAAAGGGACTGCTACAAAAGAGTTACGAGAATTAACCGATAAATATGAATAAACGAATTGGCTTAGTGCAGGTTTGAAAGTGAAGTGTTTCGAAATCGCCACCTTCGGGTAGCTGCCAAACCGTTACCTTCTAAAAATTGTCAAAGAATTTTTGTATTTTAAATTGCTAATGAAAGTCAATATTTTGTTTTTAATAGTGCAAATGATTTCTATGGTAAATTACGATAAGTTGATAATATATTATTTCTCAGGAACAGGAAATGCAAGAAGAGCTGCTGAGTGGATTATCGATGTTGCTAAAGAAAAAGGCATCGAAACAGAATTGATAAACATAGAAAAATTTAAAGATTATAATTCTTATGAATACGAAAACAAAACATTGATAGGTTTTTGTTTTCCTACTCACGGTTTTAACACTCCACCAATTGTTGTAAATTTTCTAAGAAAATTCCCTAAGAATTTATGTTCTGATATTTTTCTTTTAAATACTCGAGCAGGAATGAAATTATATAAAATTTTTACTCCGGGTTTAAGCGGAATTGCTCAAATTGTTCCTGCAATAATTTTAAAATTAAAGGGATATAAAATTATTGGTTTTCGTCCATTGGATTTGCCTTCTAACTGGATTTCAATACATCCCGGATTAAGAAAAAAAGTAGTTGATTCTATTTTTGAAAGGTGTGAAAAAATTACACGAAAATTTGCAGACAAAATTTTTAGAAGAAAGAAAATTTATCGTGGATTATATTCTTTGCCAATTGATATTGCAATAAGTCCTATTTCTTTTGCATATTATTTCTTCGTACGTTTTATGATTGCAAAAACTTTTGTTGCAACTGACTCATGTAACAATTGTGGGCTTTGTGTTAAGAATTGTCCTTTGAATGCAATTAGTATAATTAAAGACAGACCTTATTGGTCTTTCAATTGTGAAAGTTGTATGAGGTGTATGAACAATTGTCCGCAAAGAGCAATAGAAACAGCCCATTCTTATGTGGTTTTGCTGTGGTGGATTGCTTTTTCTTTTGTTCCTTATTTTGTTCTTAAATTAATTATTGAAAATGATATTCTTAAAGTATCTTATAATACCCTTGAGTCAAAAATATTAGTAAATATTTTAATGATAGTTTTTGGATTTGCTATTATTTATCTTGGATATAAAATTTTGCATTTTTTAATGAAATTCAAATTTTTTAATAAACTAATAGCCTATACTTCACTAACAAAGTATAAATTCTGGAGGCGATATAAAGCTCCTTTATCAAAAAATGTATGAATGATAATTAAAAAGGTTGAAAATCTTTGAGAACAGAACTTGGGGCAACGCCCCAAGAATAAAGATGAAATGTTTTTTTTGCAGACTGTAAGCCTTAGACAATTTTCTCACAGGCTTTCAGCCTGTATATTGATTTTCTGATTGTAATCTTGGGGCGTTGCCCCAAGTTTATATATGTCAGGCTTTCAGCCTGAAAGGAAAAAATAAATATTCGCTAAACAATAGTATTAGTAAATTTGATAAGATGAAAATTTTAAAAATTTAAACTTAAATGTCTTAAATATTAAGATATTTCAACTTTCCTAACAGAATCAATAACGGTTCCGTCTACCCATTTAATAACAGCAATAATTTCGTCGCTAAGATTTGGCTTATCAGGAACTCCGCAAATTTTTTCTGCTTCGGTTTTAAGTTCTTCAATAGTTTTTATTGGAAGATTAGAGTTTTTAACTT
>CAYLPA010000274.1:0-3971 GCA_964385385.1 uncultured Saprospiraceae bacterium
CCGAGATTTTACACCTTTAATGAAATACTTAGTATTCTTATATTTCCTGCACACAGATATGAAATAATTATTTTTCTACTTATTAAATTCAACAATATATTTTATCTGTTAATATTTTTGTATC
The DNA here is from genome assembly GCA_964385385.1 of uncultured Saprospiraceae bacterium. GTDB lineage: Bacteria > Bacteroidota > Bacteroidia > Bacteroidales > CAYLPA01 > CAYLPA01. The sequence goes on from CAYLPA010000274.1 coordinate 125, forward strand.
TTTGGGGGAAGATATAATAAAAAGAAAAGCAATATGTTTATTACGCCTACGTTGCACACAATTAAACAGATTTGATATGAGGAAGTCCGTAATAACAGTTTTATTAGCAATCGTTTCTTTCAATATTTATTCACAAGATAAGTTTTATGTTAAAAAACATATAAATTTTCCAGACACTTCCTATTCTGAAAGAGTTAAATTTTTAGCAAATTTTGGTGTAGATAGTTCATACTATGGAAAGGAATTCCCTATAATACAAGGAAATAAATTAAATAACACTATATTTAGGAATGACTCTCTAAGAGAAGTTGTTGTGTATAACTTCTGGTTTATTGAATGCAATCCTTGTGTTAATGAATTACCTCTTCTTGATAGTTTGGCAACTGAGTATCGAGACACAGTAGATTTTATTGCAATCACTTTTAATAAGCAACAAGAAGTAATTGATTTTATTCAGAATCATAAATTCGGTTTTACCCAAATAATAATGAATAGAAAAATACTGGAAAATACAAATATTCAAAAAGGATATCCTACAACCATTATTACAAAGAATAATAAAATTATTTATTGGAAAAATAGTGGACAATCTTCAGATTCACCTTATGGTATGGATGTCATGAATTGTTATGGAAAAGTATTACGAGAGATTATAAATGAACAAATAAATAATTAATTAATAAATGAATTGCTTATTTGACCAATGTGAATTAATAAATGGACTCTTTTTAGGGATTTTTGCATCTTTAATTGCATCTTTAATTGTCATATTTTTTATAAACTCAAAAAACAAAAAAACAAAAAAAAAGAAATTTGGGAAAGCTATAGGGAAATATAAGGGTTATGGCTACTCAATTAGTAATCCAGATTTGATTCTGAAAGACAAACCACAAAGTGAAGCCACAATAACATATATTAAAGAAAATATACTAGAAATAGAGCTTACAGAATTTCCCTATAAAGGAATGTATAAATGGAAAGGTATAATAACTATGGAACTGGAATATTACGGCTCTTTAGCATGGAATTATGAATTATATGAAGGCAAAGAATTAAAAAACAATAAACATAAATTTGGATTTAAAAGATTAATAATTAGAGAAGATGAAAACTACGTTTATATATATTTAGCAGATGAAAATTTGGTTGGAGGTGAAGTATATTCTAAAGAAATTCTTATAAAAGAAAAGATAAAAGCATAAAAGAACTTTGTTAATTTGTAAAATAAAAATTTCAACTTCCACACTCTCCACCTCAACAACCGCCGCAACCTCTCAACTATTCCATCCCAACTCACAAACCACCAACCAAGCCATTAAGCCCATTCCAATTTCAAGGCTTTTCTCGTCGATTTCAAAAGTTTATGTGTGAAAATTTTATTAGTTTTTATTAAACAAATTGACTCTTTCGGTGAATGCATTCACCAAAAGTTATGCTTTTCGGGGAATTGATTCACCAAAAGTACTATCTTTGCAAAAAAAAGTTATGTACACACGAATAATTAAAGAATCAATTATATCAAAAATCGGTAAAGGAAAAGCTATTATGTTAATAGGTCCTAGACAGGTTGGTAAAACTACCTTGATTCGCTTATTGTTAGAAAATCAAGATTATTTATTTCTTGATGGAGATGACCCAACTGTTAGAAGTCTTTTAGCAGGTCCAAACACAGAACAATTAAGAAGCATAATAGGAAAAAATCAAATCGTATTTATTGATGAAGCACAAAGAATCAATGGTATTGGATTAACCTTAAAGATAATTGCAGATCAATTTAAAAATGTTCAATTAATGGTTTCAGGTTCTTCATCATTTGACCTATCGAATAAATTAAATGAACCTCTCACAGGGCGTAAGTGGGAATATAAATTATTTCCAATAAGTTGGGAAGAATTTGAAGATAAACACGGCTATCTAAATTCTGAACAACAACTTGAAAACAGGATTTTATTTGGATTTTATCCTGATGTTTTAAATAATCCGGGTGAAGAAATTGATATATTAAAAAACTTAGTAAACAGCTATCTGTACAGAGATATTTTTGCATATTCTGAAATTAAATATCCCGATGTTTTAGAAAAACTTGTTCAAGCACTTGCTCTACAGATAGGAAATGAAGTCAGCTATCAAGAATTATCACAAATTGTTGGTGTAGATAAAAATACTATTAGTAAATATATTAATACTCTTGAAAAAGGATACGTTTTATTTAGACTGGGAAGTTTTAGTAAAAATCTAAGAAATGAAATAAAAAGAAATAAAAAAATCTACTTCTATGATAATGGTATTAGAAATATGGTGTTAGGTAATTTTAATCCATTAGATTTAAGGGCAGATAAAGGTGCGTTATGGGAAAATTTTTTAGTGTCAGAGAGAGTAAAACAAAATATTTACAAAGATACGTTTGCTAAAATGTATTTTTGGAGAACTAAACAACAACAGGAAATAGATTTTGTTGAAGAAAAAAATAGTGAAATATTTGGTTATGAATTTAAATGGAAAGATAATGGTAAAACTAAAATACCTAAAACCTTTGTTCAAACTTATAATGCAAATGTAAAGGTAATTGACAAGAATAACTTCAGAGATTTTGTAATGTTCTAAGCAAATTACCCCAACTCACAAACCACCAACCAAGCCATTAAGCCCATGCCAATTTCAAGGCTTTTCTCGTCGATTTCAAAATAAGTATAAATTTTTGAAAAATATTAACAAACGAAAAATTCTTTGTATAGAAAATCCATTTTTCTTTACATAATAAACTATCTTTGTAAAGAAAACTTCAAAATCTTTACACTATGAATAAAAATTGGAAATTAAGAGAACTTCCCTTGGCTGCTGACATTGAGACAAAAGCAGTCTTAAAAAGTTTACCTTTGGCTCATGCAGCATTAGCAGAATTAAAAGGAATTGCATCAACAATTCCTAACCAAATCATTTTGGGAAACACACTGGGATTGCAGGAAGCTAAAGACAGTTCCGCCATTGAAAATATTATTACAACTCATGATGATTTATATAAATCAGAATTAAACATCGGTTCATTCAAATCACCTGAAGCAAAAGAAGTCCAGAATTATATTTCAGCCTTAAAAAAAGGATTTGAATTAATTAAGAAAAAAGGATTAATTACAAATAACATAATCATTGACATTCAAAAAGAACTTGAAGGAAACAATGCAGGATTTAGGAAATTACCCGGAACTACTTTGAAAAATTCCTCGACAGGAGAAATAATTTATACTCCTCCACAAGACATTAATAAAATAAATAAGTTGATGGCAAACCTTGAAAAATTCATCAATGAAACCTCAATGAGCGATTACGACCCTTTAGTAAAAATGGCTATCATCCATTATCAATTTGAAAGTATCCATCCATTTTATGATGGAAATGGGCGAACCGGTAGAATAATAAATATCCTTTATTTAATCATCAAAAAATTACAAAATCTTCCAATATTGTATTTAAGTAATTATATTATTCAAAATAAATCAGATTATTACAGGTTTTTACAACAGCTCAGAGAAGACGAAAACTGGGAAGAGTGGATTTTATTTATGATTCACGGAATTGAAAAAACATCAAGGGAAACCATTGATTTAATTATACAAATCCGGGAGTTGATGATGGAATATAAACATAAATTAAGAAACAATTACAAATTTTATAGTCAGGATTTATTAAACAACCTTTTTAAACATCCCTACACAAAAATTGAATTCATTATCAACGACTTGAATGTTTCAAGAATAACAGCAGCAAATTACTTGAACAAATTGGCTGACGATGGTAGGGATATTCGGTAAATAGTCAATATTTCCAAAAAGAACTATTTACCATCACA
>CAYLPA010000275.1:0-3927 GCA_964385385.1 uncultured Saprospiraceae bacterium
ATCTATTTATAAATCTAACGTCCGAACTGAGACGCGCGGTAGTTTCGCGTCTTCTCAAGCGACTTGTTAGGATTTACCACCATTTATGAATTCCTTCATTGAACTCAAATACCTTGCAGTTATCGTCTGACCGGTATGTATCAATGCTATTCATATTCCAGTTTAAATTATTTTTAGTAGGTGGATATTTTTCAAAAATATTGTCTAGTGATGTGATGACTCCAGTTATGCTTTTTTCTGCATCAACGATAATAGCCAGATAGGGTGTACAATTAAATGTATTGCATGAATCTTGTATTTTAACAAAATTTCCATTTGAAATTTTTACCCTATCTTTTGTTTGCTCGCCAGTCCTTGTTCTGCCTTTTACGGAAATACCCATAACTTCATCTGTATGAGGGTTTTTAGCAATGACATCAATTCCTATGTAATCGACATGGATACATTCAAATCCGTTTTTTGACAATAAGTACATTATAAGGTGTTCAAAAAAATCACCTGCAATTTTTGAATGTCTTGGACTTTTTTTTACTTCCATTATTATTCCTCCAAATTAGTTTTTAATCCTAACGTGTGCATAACCAGCAAAACCAAACGGTTTTGTCTGGTTCATGCATGTGTTAGTAAGTCATATCGAATCGTTCGTTTGCTATTCTTGATCTTTTAGTAAATTAAATTATTTTGTTGATATTTTATTTACGATCTTGTTAAAATAGGACATTCTTACGTCTTCGAATCTATTATCAATTACATCCCATGCAAATATCTGAAATAAACTATCTTTACGCTGAATTCCATCTATTGTCAATTCTGCAGGTATATTATACTCTACTCTTAAATATAGACCAATAATGTTTGTCCTTTTATCTAGACTCAATATGTTTTCAATTTGTTTAATTGTCTTTCTGTTTACAATTTCGTTATGAATCGATTTTCTTGTTCCACGATTTAAGTTTTTCTGTTGCATATTACGCACATAAAATTCTTCAATTGAATAATCTGTTTTACTTACACTTTTCATGTGAAACAAGATACTCTGATACATCAAATCTTTGACACTTCCGCCATCATTAGCAATTAACCAATCAATATAAATTATATCTTTCGTAAACCTTAAACCACTACCCTCAAAGCCTATATTTACATTGGGCCTATTTGCCATCACGAACTGCTTATATGTTAAATCTCTTTGCCGTTTTACTTCTCCTAAAGAAAGGGATGTTATTATTACCAGTATCACTGTAACGGTTAATGATCCAATCGCAGTTAATGCAATTATTTCATTTTTCCATTTTGATAATATTGTAGGACTACTATTAGTTTTGTTTTCTTCTAATTCTACCGATTTCTGCTGAGTATTGTTTATATTTTTATCCTTATTTTTTGATTTATTCATTGATTCACCTATGTATTTAAATGTTGATTAAATTAACTTGCTAACGCAAAGATCACTGGTTGTAGGGGATTCCAGTAAACTTGTTCGTGATAATAAATATTGTTAAACCAAAACTTTTCAGAGTGGCTCAGTCCCCTGCAATCCAGTGAATCGCCATGTTATAAATTTTTATTCATCATGTGAATATATCCATGCATTCGTTGTGGATATTCTAATATTAATTTTTTGCTTCCTATTTCCCAGATTGTAAAAGGTCTTTCAGTTGAAATTGGATTACCAATAAACTCAAAGAGTTTTTCTTCAAGTTGTTTCAAGGCTATTTCAGCAATCATCTTATTTTGAATTATTTGAAATGTAATTTTTGTTAATTTATTTTCTTTAAACCATAAGTAAGCAGAAGTGCCGAACATTTGATCTGTGCCAGCTTTATGGTCTAAAATTGGATGTATTGAGTTTTGAAAATCATCATCGAAATACTTTAAACTACAATTTTTTGTCCACCAGACTATTTCATTTTTATTGGGTTTTATAAAAAATCGATCAAAAAATCCAGCTTTTTTAAATGAGTGGTTTTTTAATTCTGCTTCATCTAAGCCTTTATCTATAGCGATAAAATAATCATTGATTCTTAAATTTATTTTCATCTTATCACTCCTTTCTCATTTATAACATATTATTAAGCAACAATTATACGTATAATAAACGTAATTTGCAAGAAAAAACATAATCCGTGTTTATACTCTTATTTTGTAACAAAAAACTGCAAATGCTAGTATTGACTAATGCCTATACTGACGAATTGTTTTGTGCGTGGAGGTTTTCTATGGAGGAGGAGCGATGACCGAAAAATATTAGTTGCATGATAATGAATCTGTCTGAATAATTTTTAATATTTCATCAATTTATTATTTGCGAAAACAGATCACCAAAGCCCCAAATAAGTGTTCCTACAATAATAACATATATTCCAATTTGTGCCGCTTGAATATCTTTACGGAGCTGCTTTTCAGCTTCTTTCTCCTCTTCATTAGGTATAAAACTTCCACTATCAGTTGTAGTTTCATGTTTGAAAAAGTTTTCAATTCCCATTCTAAAAAGCCTGCGGGAGCTTAAAATTCCTCCAAAGAGAACTACAATAGAACCAGAACGACCAAACCAATGCCATCCATGTGTTTTAAGGCTACAATGGATTGCCAATATTTCTATTATTACAGTAATTCCGAGAAGGATTATCGTATTACACAGAATTTTTTTCATTGTTTATTGGTTGTCTATCTCAAAAATATAACATTTTATTAAGCAACAATTATACGTATAATAAACATAATATGCAAGAAAAAACGTAATCCGTATAATACTCTTATTTGTAGCAAAAAACTGCAAATGGTAGTATTGACTAATGCCTATACTGACGAATTGTTTTGTGTGTGGAGGTTTTCTATTGAAGAGGAGTAAAGATAAATTTTTTTGTTTTTTTCTTTAACAAAATTGTTTTTATAAATTTAAAAGATCAAGTTTATCTGCAAGATAGGTTAGGAGCAGGGAAATTGAAAATGCAAGTACAGGTGCAATAATCCACATTGCAAAAAATTTATTTACTTCAGTTTTTTTAAAGATATTTCTAAAACCAAGTTTTGCAACTCCAATACCGATTATTGCTGCAACATTTAATTGTACCAGCGATGTTGGAATTCCTTTAACTAATGAAGCAGAAAGTAACAAACTTGCAGAAATAAAAGCAATAATAACTGCCTCAACTTTACCAAACAAAACAATTTCTTTTCCGGTTTTTTGAACAATTTTATGACCAAAAAAGGAACTGCCTATACCAAAACTTGGAGCAACAATTAAAGTAGCTAATATCATTATTTGAACAAAATGGCTCTCATCAATATTTAATTCATTGCCTGCCATAATTGCTAATGGACCTACCGCATTTGCAACATTGTTTGTTCCAATAGAAAAAGCAACATATAATGACATTATCACAATTAAAGCTTTCAGAAAGTAATTTTCCTTTGAAGTTTTTGGAGTTGTATATCCTCGTTTTCTTAATGGTCGATAAATATATTTCCCTATTAAAAATGCTAAAACAAAAGAAACTATTGGCATAATAAACCATGTAGGTAATATTTCATAAAATAACTTATCTGTATTTAAAGAATGAAAATATACTGCTGGTGCAATAACTGATAATACAGTTGCCTGACTTGTTGATTGAGGAATACCAAATAAATTAGCAATCATCAACGAAATTGCAACAGAAAATAAAATTATAGAAACAATTGTAAAAGTCATCATTTCGGGGTCGAGCAATCCTTTCCCTATTGTTTTTGCTGTTTCTTTTCCGCCTATAATTGCCCCTGCAAATACAGCAATACCAAACAATGCAGGGATTAAACTCTTCTTGATAACATTAGCTCCATAAGCAGCTGAAAATGATGGTGCTGTGCCGCTTCCTCCCATATTTATTGCCAAAAAAATGGCTATGAGAAATGGTATTATAAATGGGATAAGCATAAAATAAACTT
>CAYLPA010000276.1:0-1360 GCA_964385385.1 uncultured Saprospiraceae bacterium
GGATTAACAATTAATAGTTAACAAAATTCCATTTTTCTAATTTCTATTATATTTTTTTAAGTTAAATTTATTGAAAATTAAAAAAACAATTTTCAATTATGAACTCATTTGAAATAATAGGCGGAAAAAAACTAAAAGGAGAAATAATTCCACAGGGTGCTAAAAACGAAGCATTACAAGTTATTTGCACTTGTTTGTTAACTCCCGAAAAAATAACAATTCATAATATTCCCGACATACAAGATGTAAACAAACTAATTGATTTGTTATCATCTCTTGGAGTAAAAGTCGAAAAAATTAATAAAGAATCATACACTTTTCAAGCCGATGAAATTGATATTGATTATCTGAAAACAGAACAATATAAATCCAAAGCTTCCGGTTTGAGAGGTTCAGTTATGATAATTGGTCCATTACTCTCAAGATTTCATAAAGCTTATATGCCTAAACCGGGCGGTGACAAAATTGGAAGACGAAGATTAGATACTCATATTATAGGATTTCAAAATCTTGGTGCCAAATTTAACTATAGTCATAAAGACAATTTTTTTACCATCGAAGCATCGGAACTTAAAGGCAGCTATATGCTTCTCGACGAAGCTTCAGTAACAGGAACTGCAAACATAGTGATGGCAGCAGTTATGGCAAAAGGTAAAACCACAATTTTTAATGCTGCCTGCGAGCCATATCTTAAACAACTTTGTAAGATGCTTAACTCAATGGGAGCAAAAATCTCAGGAGTAGGGTCCAATCTTTTAATAATTGAAGGTGTTAAATATCTTGGCGGTTGCACACACACTCTCTTAGCCGACATGATTGAAGTAGGAAGTTTTATCGGACTTGCAGCAATGACAAGCTCAGAAATTACAATTAAAAATGTTGATTATAAAAGCTTGGGAATTATTCCTGACGTATTCAGAAAATTAGGCATCCAATTGGAACTTAAAGGCGATGATTTATATATTCCTTCACAAGACAATTATGAAATTGAAACTTTTATTGATGGTTCAATTTTAACAATTGCCGATGCACCCTGGCCCGGATTTACTCCCGACCTTATTAGTATTGTTTTGGTTGTTGCAACACAGGCAAAAGGCAGTATCCTTGTTCATCAGAAAATGTTTGAGAGCCGTCTGTTTTTTGTTGATAAACTAATTGATATGGGAGCACAAATTATTTTATGCGACCCACATCGTGCCACAGTAATTGGCTTAAATCATAATTATAAATTAAGAGGAATTCAAATGACATCACCTGATATCAGAGCAGGTGTAGCGCTTCTTATCGCAGCTCTTTCTGCCGAAGGAAAAAGCACAATTCACAACATCGAACAAATTGACAGAGGATACCAAAATATTGA
>CAYLPA010000276.1:1460-3911 GCA_964385385.1 uncultured Saprospiraceae bacterium
AAAAGCACAATTCACAACATCGAACAAATTGACAGAGGATACCAAAATATTGACATTCGCTTAAGAAATTTGGGAGCAGAGATAGTTAGGAAATAATTAAAATCAGTAAGCAATAGGCAATACAAAGTAGGCAGTAGGCAATAGGCAATTTATAATAAACAATCTTCAAAATACAACGAGAAATCCTACAGACGAAGTACAGCCTCACGAGAAACGAGATACGAGATACGAGATACGAGATACGAGAAACGAGAAACGAGAAACGAGAAACGAGAAACGAGATACGAGATACGAGAAACCAGAAACGAGAAACGAATTTTACTATACTTTTGTCGCTTGTTATTAATCTAATTCTGCCAATTTGTCTAAGAACCATAATTGGCAAATGATTTGATATGCTGAACTCCGTTCAGAATTTTAAACTAAAAAAATTCTATAAATTTTAATCTAATATTTTTTATTATAATGGCTGAAGAAGAAAAAAATCAAGCAGAGAACTCTGAAGAAACTCCTGAATCAGTAGAAGTTGAAGCTAAAGAAGTGAAGGAAGAAGAAGAAAAAATCCAGAAACCAAAAGCAAAAAAAGCACGCAAAAAGAAACCTTCAAAAGAAGTAGAATTGAAAGAAAAAATTGCAGAATTAAACGATAAATATTTGCGTCTGTATTCAGAATTCGACAATTTCAGAAAAAGAACAATTAAAGAAAAAAACGAGCTGTATAAAACTGCTTCCGCAGATGTAATTTTATCCTTGCTTCCTGTTTTGGACGACTGCAAAAGAGCTAATAAATCCTTTGAAGATACTGATGACATTAAAGCAATAGAAGATGGCTTTGAAATAATCTTCAATAAATTCAAAAGTATTTTAAATCAAAAAGGTGTTAAAGAAATGAAAACTATAGGCGAAGTTTTTGATACCGAATTTCATGAAGCAATTACAAAAACTCCTGCTCCTTCAAAAGATATGAAAGGCAAAATTGTTGACGAAATTGAAAAAGGATATTTCCTGAACGATAAAGTACTTAAATATGCTAAAGTTGTTATAGGAGAATAAAATTAAAAGTTTTAGAAAAAACAAAAAATACAAAAGTGTCAAAAAAAGATTATTACGAAATTTTAGGTGTTGCAAAAGACGCAGATGAAACAGAGATAAAAAAAGCTTATCGGCAGAAAGCATTGAAGTTTCATCCTGATAAAAATCCCGATGATAAATCAGCTGAAGAAAAATTTAAAGAAGCTGCTGAAGCTTATGAAGTTCTTAGCAATTCCGATAAACGTAGTCGTTACGACAGATACGGTCATGCAGGCATGGGCGGTGCTGCCGGAGGTGGTGGTGGTTTCAACATGAACGTCGAAGACATCTTTAGCCAATTTGGAGATATTTTTGGTGGTGGCTTTGGCGGTTTTGGTGGATTCGGTTCTTCTGGCAGAAGCAGAAGAAGAGTTAACAAAGGTTCAAACCTAAGAGTAAAAGTTAGCCTTTCGATTGATGAAATTGCTAATGGTGTTAAAAAGAAAATCAAAGTCAATAAATACATAAACTGTTCATCTTGCGAAGGAAGTGGTGCAAAAGGTGGCTCCTCCTACTCTACCTGCCCTACTTGCAACGGCTCAGGACAAGTAAACAGAATTACAAACACTTTTCTTGGTCAGATGCAAACTTCTTCGACATGCCCGAGTTGTGGCGGCGAAGGTCAGACAATAACAAATAAATGCCCCGAATGTGCCGGAAATGGAATTGTTAAAGGAGATGAAGTTATTACCATTGACATCCCTGCAGGTGTTTCCGAAGGCATGCAACTTTCCGTTAGCGGCAAAGGTAATGCAGGAGCAAGAAATGGAGTCCCCGGCGATTTGATAATTATTATCGGCGAAATTGAACACCCTCATTTAATGCGTGAAGGAAAAAATATTCACTACGATTGTTATATCAGCTTTCCTGATGCTGCTCTTGGAACTTCTTTAGAAATTCCTACTATCGAAGGAAAAGCAAAAATAAAAATTGCTGCCGGCACACAAGCTGGTAGAATTCTCAGACTAAAAGGAAAAGGATTGCCCGATGTTCAATCTTACGGCAGAGGCGACCTACTTGTTAACATAAACGTGTGGACTCCGCAGACTCTTTCAAAACAAGAACAAGAAATATTAAATAATTTTAAAAGTTCATCAAACTTTGAACCCCATCCCACAAATAAGGATAAAGGCTTTTTTAATAGGATGAAAGAGTATTTTTATTCTTAAGCTGAATTTATTTTACAGATTATAAAAATGGATTCACGCTAATCTCATACCGAACATATTCTTTAATTAATTTTATGCAATTACATTTTTTCCAATAAAAAATTTTAGTTAAAATATTCAGTACCTACGACAATTGTTATTATTTATATAAATTTTAGGCTTAATGGACAAAAAGGAGGCTAGAAACTTCTGAAAGTCTTTATTCGTAGAC
>CAYLPA010000277.1:0-3905 GCA_964385385.1 uncultured Saprospiraceae bacterium
TATTCTTTCTGTAATAAAATCTTTGGGAAATAATCGAGGAAAGATGTTTATGAAGTAGCAAAGATAGGTTTTTATTTGATACAGAACTTTTTATTTGAATATTAGATTTTTGCGAGTCAATGGTATAATGATGGAATAATAATAATCTTTTAAATTTTTAATTGGGATATATTTAAAATAAAAATGCTTAATTTTGGGATATATTTTAAATAAAAATGCTTAATTTTGGGATATATTTAAAATCAAAACCATAATAACATGCGTAAACGACAATTATATAGAGACTTATACGAGAATTTGCAAAAGAAGCAAATTTCCCTCATAATTGGAGCAAGACAAACCGGCAAAACTACTTTAATGAAGCAGTTGGAAAATGCACTTTTAAAAGAAAAGAAGGCTACCTTTTTTATTAGCCTTGAAGATCCCAAAATCAAAGAATTATTAAATCAGCATCCTGAAAAGCTATTTGAGATTATACCATTAATAAACAAAAATGCAAAGCAGTATGTTTTTATTGATGAGATTCAATATCTAAATGATCCGTCAAATTTCTTAAAATATCATTTTGATAAATATCAGGATTCTATTAAACTTGTGGTTAGCGGTTCATCTGCCTTTTATATAAATAAAAAATTTACTGATTCCCTGGCTGGAAGAAAACGAATCTTTAAACTTTATACATTGAGTTTGGAAGAATTGATAATTTTTAGAGGGAAAGATGAATTACTACCTTTTATCGGAAAACAAAATATCCCTTTAATATACCGTAATGTTATTAATAACTTCTTAATTGAGTATTTAATTTATGGTGGTTACCCAGAAGTTATTACCGAGGAAAATCCGACAGAAAAAAAACAAATTATTAAAGAGCTTGCAACTTCATATATTCAAAAAGACATAAATGAGTCTGGAATAAACTATCCTGAAATATATATGAAATTAATGATGATAATTTCTTCACAGGTTGGGAACTTATTTACATATCATAAACTTGCTAAAGACTTGGGAAAAAGCTCACCAACTATCGAATCATACGTAACACAAATGCGCAAATCATTTCATTTATCAATGATAAGTCCGTATTTTAATAATATTTCAAAAGAACTGCGAAAGTTGCCAAAAATCTATTTTAATGATATTGGATTGCGTAATTATTTTGTAAATAACTTTGATGCTCCTTCACTAAGAAATGATATTGGAAATTTATTTGAAAACTTTATTTTTAGAAGATTTCTGGAAAAGTATGACGAATTAGATATTCAATTTTGGAGAACACAAAAGCAAAATGAAGTTGATTTTATTATTCAAAAGAATAAAGCATATGAAGTTAAATATCGACAATCATCATATAAAGAAAGCAAGTACAAATTCTTTAAAGAAAATTACCCTGAAATGCCGTTTCAGTTAATTACATTCGATAATTGTTTGGAAATGGATTTATAGTAATGCTAAAATGATAGAATTAATTAGAAAAATTTGGGCTTAATGCCCAACTCAATAAATTATTCAACTGCTACATTTGTTTTTTTATATACATTAATCATCTGAATAAATCACTTTGAATCTATAACCAGTTGGTATTCCATTTTCATCATAATGAAATTTTACTATATCCTCTTCGAAACTATTAACTAAAATTGTCTCACCTGTCATTTGGATATAAATTTTTGTCTGCAATTCCTCCTTTTTGATATATTTTTCAAGTTGCTTTTTTTCGTTATATGTCATAACATATTCATTGAACTGTTGTATTGTATCATACACTATTTCTCTATTATTATATCCGGCTTTTTTGTAATCATAGTCAACCCTATTATAAAATAGTTTTACTTCAGGATATTTGCATACAATGCGCATAAGCAATGAGTCTTCATATATAAATTGATGAGTACGCAATAATTTAATTTCACCTGCTTTTATTTTTTTAAATTCCTCTACTTTGTAAATCTCTCCATTAGGCAGATAATTGATTTTTTTTATGTCATTTCTAATTTGTTTTTCAATCAACTGACCTTTGTTGTTATAAGTGTATTTTAAAATTGCACTATAATCAGGTAAAGGAAGTTTGTTTTTTTTTCGCCATTCAATCTGATCATGATAAAAACGTTTATCATATTCCTTATAATAGTCGGGAATTTGTTTTCCACCATCCGGCAAATCATTAAATTCTCTTCTAAACATCAATTGGCATTTCACTATACTATCGCTTGTGTAATCTTCATAATTCGTTTTGTAGCTTTCTGCTGATTGAATCTCTGTTCCATTATATGTATAGTTATATTTTGTATTAACAATACTGTCATAATAATGCAAAGGGTTAATCAAAGTTACCAATCGACCTAAACTATCATATAGATTAGTTAAAGCTAATCTACAATATTGTAAATGAGCTTATGGTCTGGTGAATTTAAAATTTATCATTTATATGTAATACTATTGCTTTGTTCCGTTTCCTTTATTAATGTATATGTCACCTGATGTTTCATAGCTTATCTTATTGCCATCGAAGCTTATATTTCCTGACATATTATACGGACCACTAACATTTTGTGAAGGAATTGAGAAAAAATTTCCCGAGCCAATAGCATAATAACTTCCTCCATCATTCCAAAGATTGATTAGATTAATTTTATCCTTATCGGAATCATCCTTTGAAATAATCAAAACATAAGTTTCCTTGGAATCAAAACTACCAAACATAAATAATGAATCAGTTGTCAGGTAATTGCCGATAATTTCATCTCGAGGGTCTTTATCATAATCATCTGCTTCATCTTTTTTGCAGGAAGAAATTAGTACAATAGCTAATGCTATAATAAAAAGAAATAAATTTGATTTCGTTTTCATAATATTATATTTAATGATTAATTTTAATGTTTTATTTTGTAATTAGTTAATTACATTGAATCTATTCACGCATTACCCCAACAACCCACCATTCCTATAAATCTCCATCTGCACACTTGAAAACGGATTTAGATTAGCTGATTTATTGTTTTCGAGATTTATTATTGTAGCATTTTCTAAGTCAACTTTAATTTGGTCTCCTGTTTTTAATTCTAAAGAATCAAGATTTCCAGGTTCGTAACTTAGAATTGGCATTGCTGCATTTATTGCATTTCGTTCGTAAATTGCTCCATAAGATTCTGCAATAATACAAGGAATTCCCAATGCTTTAAAACAATCAACTGCTTGCTGGCGTGAGCTTCCGGCTCCAAAGTTTTTATTGGTTAGAATAATATCTCCCTTTTGAGCTTTCTTAGAAAAGTCTTCATAGCCTTTAAGATTGTCAAAAGCATATTGTCCCATTTCGTTAATGTCAGTAATTGTGAGATAACGATTATGGAAAATCATATCAGTATCAATATCATCTTCTTCAATAACCCAAACTCTACCTTCAAAAACTGTTGGAATATTATCAGATTTTTCTTTTGTAATAACATCACCAAACTTTTCACCTGTCTTCGTAAATTCAGCAGGAGTTTCTGGTACTTCATCTGGAGTTGTAATAAAACCTGCAACTGCCGAAGCAGCAACTGTAGCTGGAGATGCAAGATAAACTGAACCTTTTCCTTGTTTTCCTGCAAAATTTCTGTTTCCTGTACTTAATGTAATTTCATTTGGTCCATTCTGTCCTACCTGTCCGGCAGCACAACCTGCACAACCCGCATTTGAAACCAATACTCCTGCTTCTTTAAAAATACTTATTAAACCTTCATCAAGAGCTTGTTTCCAAATTTCATCAGTTGAAGGAACAATTTTAAGCACAACACCGGGAGCAACTTTTCTATTTTTTAAAATATCAGCAGCAATTCTTAAATCTTCCATCCTTCCATTTGTGCAACTTCCAATAAAAGCAGAATCAATTTTTGTATTCTTTACTTTTTCAATTGCAATATCATCAT
>CAYLPA010000278.1:0-3900 GCA_964385385.1 uncultured Saprospiraceae bacterium
ATGAAAAACCTACAAGTATTTCTTTTAATGCTTCGGAAAGTTTTAAAATTTATAAATTTGAGGGTTTTGTATTGCAATAAAAAAAATATTTCGAAAAAATTGAAGAGTTAACCAAATGACAACTTGGAGAATTTTATGTTCATTCATGCAAGAAAAATGTATGCAATTTCTCTACTTTTATTTATATTTTGTTTATCCTTGATGCATGCTTCTACTGATCTGTTTCATATCAGAAACTTGAGAGGTAATATTGATATAAGCGCTTTATACTTGATGTGGAATCCTGCTTTGCAAAGTGAGACACAAGATGTAAATTTTATTGAGAGTAAAACGTTAGGTGAAACTACACTTAATATAAAAGGTCATGTCGAATATTCTGGATATTCGATACTAAAAATTGATTATGTAATTCCTTTAATAAATACACCTGATATGAAAAACATTATTGATTATAATAGTCGAAAAGAAAAAGGAATAGAAAATCTTCAATTTTACTTTATTATTGATCCGATTATGAATAATTTATTATCTGGAGATAAGTGGAAATATTTACGTTTTTTTACAAATTTGAAATATAACTATCAACGAAGAAGGTATATTACAAATGCAGTTAACAATGAAGTGTTTTTTTACATTTCAGAAACTGCCACATATAATAGTTCAACGGGAAGTATTGATAATGCTGAATATATACAAACAAACACAAATATGACTTGGAATACAGAAATTATTGAACATGAAATAACTCTAAAGATTTTGGAAACTGATTATAATAAAGTTATCACTGGACTTTTTAACAATAAAATCGTTCCTGTTCAACTAAGATTAGGATACTTCTCTATTTATCAAAAACAACCTGCTTCTGGTATTTATACCTATAGTGGTACTCCAACTGTTATGGATGCACATCTTAAAGCAAATGGTATCATTGTTCAAATAGTTACTATTAATGAAGATCAAAATGGGATAAATATCGATTTGTATGCAAAAATGTTTAGTACATTATTTAATGGTTCATCAATTAAATCAGCTGCTTATGATTTGTATAAAGATCAATTTAACTCTGATGCTTGGCCAGCTTATCTATCTTTAGGATTAAATTCTTGGTATAATTATGAACTAAACCACAAATGTTCAATAACATTTGGAATTAAAGCAGAGGTAAATGCTTTTTTTATCCACGCTCCAAATGATGCAGATTCCTCTAGTAAAGAAGAGGATAGTTCAAAAATGATTTGGAGATTAAGACAATGGCCAACAGATTTTTATCTTCGATTCGGATATCGGTTTTGAAACATTTGATTTAGGTGAATGCCACTAACAAAAGTGTCAATGCTCAGATTGAAAGAAAACATGAAAGAGCACCGCACACTCAAAACATTAATCAACATTCCGCTTCGCTCCATGTTGATTAACGCCGGGCGCGACACTGTAAAAGACTCGCAACAGTATCGAAGCGGAACATCGTTTAAAATTGCGTCCACGTGGTCTCGTAAAGAGACAACCCTTGACTTTATATTTACTCGTCTTTTATCATCTTGCTAATCGCATCAGGATTTGAAAATCAAATCCAATGCTTATGACAAGATGACGTGGCACGCCCGGCGTTACACCCATAAAGTTGTTTTATTAAAATAATGTTTTATAAGGAGTGAGTTTAATGCCTACAAACAAAGCAATAATAACAATTTATAAAATTCTTCGTGAATATTTCACTGAGACTGATAATAATGAAATTATCGAAAGTATTATCGTGCTCCACAATAAAGGCACCAAAAAAAGTGAACATTTTATAGAACAAGATATCAATAATATTATTAATGAGAACCTGAAAACAGAATTGAGTTATCGACTTTTTTACTCAAAAAAAATTAGAGTTCCTGACTGGGTATATTTTATAAAAAATAATATCCCTGAGAGATCCCGAATTGCTAAAGCAGAAAATGTAATTTCATCGTACATTATGTTTGCTTATGACGGAAATTATATATTTGCAATAACAGGTGGTATTGGTAATTTTGTTATCCAAGATTATGCTGATAAAGGATTTGGAATTTCAGTATTGTCTAATTTAATAAAAAAAGAATCATCTGTTATAAAATCTGTTATTGAACGTGAATTAGTTGGTTCTGTACTAGGCAGTGTAAAATTCTTTCGATATGAGAATTCACTACTCGATGAGTCATCTTTTAGCAGGATTTATAAAGAGATACAAGCTAGTATTGATAAAAATAAAATGTCAAAATTATTTGGTTTCACTTCTGAAGAGTTAAAAGATAATACCGTTTGCTTAGCTAAAAGTTCTTTTAAAATTCAAAAGAAAATCAATCTAGAACAATTTTCGACAATCATAAATAATCTAAAAAACATCCCCAATGAATCTTTTGCTATTAATAGTATTATACCAATTAGTAATCGTGGATCTGATAAAAAGTTATCCAAAGCACTAAATAGAAATTTATTGTTTATTTTATTTGAAGCAATTTCTGAAGACAATACACTTGATTTTGATTTTACACATTCAGATTTTATTAAATTTTTCGAAGCAGATAGCTATTATTTATTTAATCAATATCACGTAGCAAAAACTTTTGATAGTTCATTAACACTACCAATTTTAGTAGATTTTTTCAAAAGCAATAATGTAATTAACTTGAAGGATTTTGATGAATTTCAAGAAGATATTGCTAATCTACGAATCAAGTCATTAGATTCTAATGGTGATCTCTTAACAAATGACTCATTTTTGAATCACTTACATTGTGAATTAACGCATAAAGAAAGTAATTATTTTTTTATAGATGGTAAATGGTATAAGATACTCGATAATTTTATATCAGAATTGAATTATGAATTTAAGCAATTAATATATCCTTTATTTGAAAATCACATTATTTCGAATAAGATTGGCAATAATGAGTCTGAAAATCATTTCTCACAAAACTTTTTTAATGATTCTAATTTAGTATTAGATAAAGTATTAGCAGACAATATTGAATTATGCGATATTCTCCTAGACTACAGAACTGAGCCAAAATTAGTTCATATTAAAAAAGGATTTAACAATACAACAAGAGATTTAACTGCTCAAATTGAAATAGCAGCAAAACGATTAAATAGAGTAATAACTTCAGGTGATTTTAGTTTTATAGACTCTGTTTACGATAAGATAATTTCTAAAGCAAACACAAATGACCAGTACTTTCAAAAGGTTGGTACCCAAAATATTTCAAAACAACTATTTAGAGAAATCTTCAAAAGAGATAAACCAAAGTTTACATTTTGTCTAGCAATTGTAGATACCAACAAAAATGAGAAAAGCTTAAATAGCGATATTGAAAAATATAAATCTAATATTGCGAAATTTTCTATTATCAATTTATACCGTAATTTGAAAAATTTAAATATTGATTTAAAAATTGTTCAAATATTTAAAGAGAATTCTTGAAATTAAAAAGTATATCAAGTTATGGGTGTAACAAGCGTGTCAGCAGTAGGGCTGGTCAGTGCTCTTTGTTTGAATCTTACGATTCAAACAGCTGGTCAGTTTGTTTTCGTCGGAATCCTTCCGATCCCGCCGCACACGCAAAACATTATGGATTATTTAAAAAATTGGAGTTAGTATGAAGTTGATAAAAGTATTTTTTTTTATAATTTCTGTTTTAAGTTTTTCCACGAAATGTTATGCAAATACTTTTAGTACCGAAGCGAATTTTATCTTCCATAATAAAGTTGAAATAAAAAAAAGTAAATTGAAAAAATTGCCACAAATTGTTGCATATACGTTGCATGACAAAGTTAATATTTATATAAGTTGTTGTAATATATAGGAATACATATTTATGATAAGTGGCTGTTAACCACTAGGTCGGGGGTTCAAATCCCTCTTCAGGAGCCATC
>CAYLPA010000279.1:0-3871 GCA_964385385.1 uncultured Saprospiraceae bacterium
AGCAACGAGCAACGAGCAACGAGCAACGAGCAACGAGCAACGAGAAACGAGAAACGAGAAACGAGAAACGAGAAAAATGAAAGCAATGATTTTTGCAGCAGGATTGGGAACACGGCTACAATCGTTGACCAATGATAAGCCGAAAGCTTTGGTGGAAATCAATTCTATTCCATTGCTGGAGATTGTTTTGAAAAAAATTATAAAATCGGGATTTGATGAAATAGTAATTAACGTGCATCATTTTGCCGAACAAATTATTAGGTTTTTAAAAGAGAAAAATAATTTTGGTGTTGATATTTTTGTTTCTGACGAAAGTGAACAATTGCTTGATACCGGTGGCGGTTTGAAAAAAGCATCATGGTTTTTTGATGATGGTAAAGCATTTTTGGTTTATAATGTCGATGTATTCTCTGATATTGATTTGCTGGATTTTTATAATTTCCATATCCAATCTGATTCTCTTGCTACTCTTGCTGTGAGAAATCGTGAAACATCAAGATATTTGTTGTTTAATAAAGATAATATTTTATCTGGTTGGAAGAATATTAAAACAGGCGAAGTTAAATTGGCACGACCCGAAGAGAAGGATTTATCTCCGATTGCTTTCAGTGGAATTCAAATTATTGACCCGAGAATTTTTGATTTTATAAATCAGGAAGGAAAGTTTTCCATAATAAATTCTTATCTTGAGCTGGCAAAAATACACAAAATAAGTGCCTACAATCACGATAAAACTATTTGGATGGATTTAGGCAGAAAAGAAAATTTGATTGAAGCAGGGAAACTGATTGATATATTATAAGGATTATGATAAATAAAAATAAAACTGAAATAATTTTATTGTTAGCTCTGTTAGTTTTGGTAATTCCTTTTTTACTTTTATCTTTTTATTGTCATCCTTCGGCAGATGATTTTATTCTTTCGAAATTAGCACTAAAAATGGATTCATTCGATTATGTTAGTTATATGTTTAATAATTGGTCGGGCAGATATTTTGGGAATTTTTTAACAACAATAAATCCACTAGTATTTAATAATTTATTCATTTATAAATTAGTTCCTATTATATTATTAATTTTATTATTTCTTGCATTATTCAGTTTAATTAAAGAATCATTAAGACGATATATAAATTTACAACAGTCATTGATTATTACATCAATCATTTATGTAATTTATCTTGATGTTTTGCCAGATATGGCTGAAGGAATTTATTGGTATTCGAGCTCAACATATTATTTTACGGGTGGAATTTTTTTACTATTTCTAATTACTTTTTTTTTAAAAATACCAAACTTAAATAATTTTTTTAAAAAATTTATTTCTATTATTATATGTATAATTTTATTAGTTTTTATTGTCGGCTCAAATGAAATCCACACATTTCTTGTTTTTGAATTCATCATATTATTTATTATTGCGAAATTATTTTTTAAGAAGAAACTTAAATTAACTGAAATAGTTATTTTACTAGTGTTAATTGGAGTATCAATAATTGCTATAAGTGCCCCGGGTAATTTTAGGCGACTAGGATTTTTACACAATCATTTTAATTTTAATTATACATTTCTTAATTCATTTAAAAGCACTTCTTTTTTAATTGGTCATCATATACAGAATATTCCATTTATAGTTGTTAGCATATTAACTATCCCAATTATTAGTGAGTTTCTACATAGGGAAAATTCTCTCAAGATTAAGTTTAAAATAAATCCAATATTCACAATATTGATTTCTATTTTAATTATTACTAGTTTATATTTTCCAGTTTATTTTGCTCTGGGTTCTGATCCACCATGGAGAATTCACAACAGCATTTCTTTGGTTTTTATTTTTCTTTGGTTTTTGAATATTATTATAATTATAAAATATCTTAATGATAAAAAAATCACAATTCATCCTACTCCAAAATATTTAACAACTATACTTATTATTGTTGCTTTTCTTTTTGTATTTATCGACTTTCATATAAAAGACCCAAGAGAAGGAATAAAATTCAAAGGAAATATTGCTCATGCTTATTATGATTTGTTTTTTAAAGCCTCTGATTATAACAAAGAAATTAATAAACGATATTTGCTTATTCAAAAAGCCAAAGAAGAGAATCAAAATTTATTGGAAGTAGAAAAAATTAAAAATATTCCACTTACTATTTTCTATCGTGATTTAAGTGAAGATCCAGAGCATCGGATAAATGTAGGATTTGCTAATTATTATGGAATTAAATCAATAAAAGTGAAAAAGGATAAAGATATTAAGCAGTAAGCAAAACGAGCACCGAGAAACGAGCACCGAGCACCGAGAAACGAGAAAACAATGCAAGCATTTTTAGAAAAAACGGCTGATTATATTTATAACAAATTTGGTGAAGACATTGGTGACATTTGTATTGTCCTACCAAATCGTCGGGCTGGTCTTTTCCTAAAAAAATATTTGGCTAAACGAATAAAAAAAACAATTTGGTCGCCGGCAATATTTTCAAGTGAAGATTTTATTGCTGAAATTTCGGAGCTGCAAATCGTTGACAACATTTCTCTTTTGTTTGAATTATTTAAAATTCATAAAATCATAGAAAAGGAAAAAGCTCAGGACTTTGATGAGTTTGTGAGCTGGGGACAAGTGCTTTTGCATGATTTCAATGAAATTGACCTGCATCAAATCGAAGCAGAAAAAATATTCAGCTATCTAAGCGATGCAAAAGTTATAGCCCTTTGGAATCTTAACAAAAAACCATTAACGGATTTTGAAAAAAATTATTTACAATTCTATAGTTATTTAAATAAATATTATTCTCTTCTGAAAGAACAACTGTTGTCAAAAAATCAAGCCTATCAGGGTTTGACTTACCGAAAAGTAGCTGAAGGAATTGAAGATAAATTGCCGTCTTTAAAATGGAAGAAAATAATTTTTGCCGGTTTCAATGCTCTTAATAATTGTGAAGAAAAAATTATTAAAAGTCTCGTAAATTCAGATAAAGCAAAAATATTATGGGATGCCGACAACTATTATTTAGAGAACACAAAACAAGAAGCCGGGAAATTTCTTAGAAAATATTTTAATAGCTGGCAAAAGAGTGAAATAAAATGGAAAGAAAATAATTTTTTAGAATCTTCGAAAAAAATTACAATAATTGGCGTTCCTAAAAATGTTGGTCAGGTTAAAGTTGCTGGGCAACTGCTTTCTGAAATTCAGCCTGACGAAAAGCATTTACAGAAAAATGCTGTTGTTCTTGCCGATGAAAATATCTTGATACCTTTATTAAATTCAATCCCTGAAAATATCAACGAATTTAATGTTACGATGGGATTGCCTTTGAAATATACTCCTGCTTATGACCTTTTTAATGCTTTGTTTGCACTCCACGAAAATGCAAAAAAAATGAGTGCTTTATCAAAAACAGGAGAAACGACAAACATTAAAACCTCTTTAAAATTTTATTATAAAGACATTATAAAGATATTTAACCATCCCTACCTGTTGAAAATTGATGAAAACACAATCTCAACAAAGGAAATTTCTTTGTCGAAAATTATTGATGATATTCAAAATGCAAACAAAGTATTTTTTTCTTACGAAGAAATTAAATCAATATTTTCGGGCTATAATTATGGATGTCTCCAAATTGTTGAAACTTTGTTTAATCAATGGGATAATCCTTCGGATATATTGAAAAAATTGGTAGAGTTAATCACCATAATTCGGGATGCTTTTTTAAATAATGAGAACATAGATTCTGAAACAAAATCTACGGAAATAGAAATTGAATATTTATATGCTGTTTCTAAAATTATAAAGAGGGTAAAATCACTAATTTCAGAATACGAAGGAGTAGAAAATATTTCAACACTTCACATGATTTTCAACAGCATTA
>CAYLPA010000280.1:0-3867 GCA_964385385.1 uncultured Saprospiraceae bacterium
ATCATTGGTAACAGCCCCGAAATTTTTAAAGTTCTTATGCTAATTCAAAAAGTTGAAAATAGTGATATTTTAACTTTGGTTACAGGTAAAAGCGGAACAGGAAAAGAACTTGTTGCTCAAGCAATTCATGATAATTCCCCACGAAAAAATAAACCCTTTATTGCTGTTAATGTTGCTGCCATACCTGCCGATTTAATCGAAAGCGAACTTTTTGGTCATGAAAAAGGTGCATTTACCGGTGCCACCGGAAAAAGAAAAGGAAAATTTGAAGAAGCTAACGGTGGAACAATTTTCCTTGACGAAATTGCTGAAATGGATATTAATTTACAGACAAAATTATTGCGGGTATTACAAGACAACAAAATATCAAAACTTGGAAGTAATAAAATTATTAAACTTGACTTAAGAATAATTGCTGCAACTAACAAAAGTTTGGGAGAAAGAGTTAAAGAAGGAAAATTCAGAGAAGACCTTTATTATCGTATTCAGGGATTTTTGATTAATCTTCCTCCTCTTAGAGAAAGAGGAAACGATATTATTATTCTTGCTAATTATTTTTTAGAAGATTATTCAAAGAAAAACAAGATTGAAGCTAAAAGTCTTGACAATGAAGCAAAGACAACACTCTTGAATCATCCATGGACAGGAAATGTTAGAGAGCTGAAATCGGTTATAGAGAGAACATTTTTAATTTGCGAAACCGATGTTATAGGAAAAGATGATATTGTTTTTTCTGATGCGATTTAATTTGCTGTCTTAAAATTTACCAAAATATTTTTATTGCTTTATTATTTTATAAGAACTAATTTCTTTTTCTTTCTTAATAATTTTTAAAATATAGGTTGAAGTAGGATAAATATTCATGCTAATGTTTTTCTTTTTCTCAGTCATTTTTGTTTGAGAAATCTTTTTGCCGTTTAAATCAAACAGCATAATTTGAAAATCATTAATTTCTTCCGAATCAATTTCAATAGATAATAAATCCTTGGTAGGATTGGGATAAACTTTTATGTCTAATTCGGAAATTTTGTTTTCTTTAATAGAAATTACTGTGAGTTTGCTTTGCTGAAAACCTTGTGTTAGAATGTTGTTTGTGTCCGAAAAAGTTTCTGTAGCTATTTCTCCTATTGTCCAGCTTATAGAAGAATTTGATTTTTTAAAATCATCTCCTCCTGTTGAAATAACTTCTAAATCTGTGTTTTGGCAGATTGCAGTAATTAAACTAAAAATAAATACTGATAGAAGTGTTAATGTTTTCATAGAAGTTTTTTTTATGAAGCCTCGCACAAATATAAATAAAATTGATTAATCAAAAAGATATATTTTTACAGCTACATTTGCTACTTTAGAAATAAATACAATATGGGTATTCTTTCAATAGTTTTAATTGCGATTGGTTTGTCAATGGATTCCTTTGCAGTTTCCATTTCAAATGGATTAAGCATTAAAGAATTAAACCAAAAAGAAATTCTTACAATATCTATTTCTCTCTCGCTCTTTCAGGCATTAATGCTTTTGCTTGGTTGGTTTGCGGGTATTGGAATTGAAAAATATATCAAGGAAATTGACCACTGGATAGCATTTGTGCTTTTGTCTTTTATTGGTGCAAAAATGATTTATGAAGGAGTACAGAAAAGAGATATTATAAAACAATGTGAATTTAAAATTTTAAAATTAATAGTGCAATCTTTTGCAACAAGTATTGACGCTTTTGTTGTAGGAATTAGTTTTGCAATATTGAATCTTTCAATTCTTACTCCTGTTTTAATTGTTGCAGTAATTACTTTTAATTTATCAATAATAGGATTACTTCTTGGCAAATATTTGGGGAAAATAATTGGTAAATATGTTGAAATTTTTGGCGGAATAGTTTTATTAGGAATAGGAATAAAAATTTTAATAGAACACATATATTTTAGTTAGAAGAATAAGATTGTCAGTATTTAAATCTTAATAATGCGAATCAAGGGTTAAGAATATTTTTGCTACAAAGACACTAAAACACAAAGTTTCACTAAGTTGTAATTTGTATTTTTATTTTTTCTTTGTGATTTTTTTTGAGTCTTTGAGTCTTAGTGGCTATAAAAGAATAAGTTAGAAAATCCAACCCTTGATTCGCATTAATAATAAATTTTAAGCTTGGGTTTGTTTTACATTCTTGGATTTATCAAAAAAATATATTTCTAAGAAATTTACTTTATAAAATGAATTTACTATAAATTAGCGATTCCTTTTGGTAAGAATAATAAACAAATGAAATATAAATCAATAATAGAAAGCTTAATAAATTGGAGATTAAAACATATAAACAACAGACAGTTTATAATAATCTTGAGCATTATTATCGGTTTGTTAGCAGGATTTTCTGCCGTTGTTATTAAAAATGCTGTACACTTCATCAAAGAACTGTTAACATTAGGATTTTCCGGAGAATATGAGAAGTTTATGTATTTGATTTATCCTATTGTAGGAATTACAATAGTGATGTTATTTATTAAATATGTAATACGACGTAGAGTAGGTCATGGGATACCCGGAGTGTTGTATGCAATATCTGAAGACAATGGTAAGATAAGAAAGCACAATATGTTTTCTTCGATAATCAGTAGTGCTTTGACCGTTGGTTTTGGTGGTTCAGTTGGGCTTGAAGGCCCGACAGTTGCAACAGGTGCTGCCATTGGCTCAAACATTGGAAGTGCTTTGCGATTAAATTATAAACAAATTACTTTGTTGTTGGGTTGTGCTTGTGCCGGTGCACTGGCAGCGATTTTTAAAGCTCCAATTGCAGCAGTTGTTTTTGCTATAGAAGTAATAATGCTTGACCTGACAATGGCTTCTATTGTTCCACTTTTGTTGGCTTCGGTTTCGGCGGTCTTAACTTCATATTTTTTTATGGGTAGGGGAGTGCTCTATCATTTTGAATTGGTTGATAAATATCAAATGTCGGATTTGCCCTATTTTATTGCTTTAGGAATAATCTCGGGATTTGTTTCTGTTTATTTTACCCGCATCTATATGCTGATTACAAACTTTTTTGAAAAAATAAAAAGTTGGGTTAACAGGCTGTTAATTGGAGGTATTTCTCTTGGAATCCTGATATTTTTCATGCCATCACTTTACGGTGAGGGATATGAAGCCATAAATTCTTGCCTCGAAGGGAAATTATGTTATTTGTTTAACGATAGTGTTTTTTATGATTTTAAAGATAATGCAATTGTTGCTTTAATATTACTTTTCGCAATAGTACTTTTTAAAGTTATCGCTACTTCTATTACTTTTGGAAGTGGAGGAGTTGGAGGAATTTTTGCTCCAGCTTTATTTATTGGAGCTAACACAGGTTTATTGTTTGCTACTGTTTTAAATTATTTCAAATTAAATGTTTCTACAAGTAATTTTGCTCTTGTTGGAATGGCAGGTACACTTGCCGGAATATTACATGCTCCTTTGACGGCTATTTTCCTTATTGCAGAAATTACGGGTGGTTATGATTTGTTTCTGCCTTTGATGATTACGGCAACAATTTCTTATGTTACCATAAGAATTTTTGAAACTAATTCTGTTTATACAATTCAGTTGGCAAAACGAGATCAACTTATTACTCATCACAAAGATAAAGCATTGCTTAAATTAATGAAAGTTGATAAACTAATTGAAACAAATTTTAAAACAATTCATCCTGATGCAACTTTAGGCGACCTTGTAAAAATTGTTTCAGAATCTCCAAGAAACCTATTTCCTGTTATTGATGAAAATAATAAATTTTTTGGCATTGTTATAATGGATGATATAAGAAAGGTAATGTTTAAACCTGAATTATATGATAAAACTTATGTCAGCAGTTTAATGTTTGTTCCACAAGTATTTATT
>CAYLPA010000281.1:0-3854 GCA_964385385.1 uncultured Saprospiraceae bacterium
TTGTTACCTTCTTCTTAATACCTGCTTGTTTTGCAGCTCTTTTTACAATTTTTAATACGCTAGTAGCACTATAAGTTCCACCATAGGCTCCTTCAAATAAATAGTCCTTTGGTTTGTGTAAGATATAATACTCACGCAAATATAATAATATTTTTTTAGATAACAAACTATTTCTGTCTTTTTTTCCTTTTCCTTTTCTAATTATTATCATTTGCCGTTTTCCATCAATGTCAGTTATTCTTAAATTTAATGCCTCACTTACTCTTAAACCTGCTGAATATATTAACATTATAATACATTTATGCTTTAAATTTGATGTTGTGCTTATCATCAATTGAACTTCATCTTTTGTTAATACTTCCGGTAGGACTTTATCACGTTTTGGTCTGTCAAGATAATAAAACTTCCTGCTTTCTCCCAAAACTCTTTCATAATAAAATTTTATGGCATTTATTGCCTGATTTTGATATGAGCCGGACACGCCTCTCTCTACAACCAGATATCTTGTAAACTCTATTATTTCAGGCTCACTTATATCATTTATTTTTTTTGTGTGATAATAATTTATAAATTCTTCAAAACTGCTGGAGTAAGTATTAATTGTACTTTCACTATATCTTAGTAATTTTAATTTATTAATATATTCCTGTGGACATTTTTTATAGTTTGGGATTTGCTCTTTTAACTGCCTGCCTTTTATGACTTTTTTTGAGTTATTAAAATATTTTATCGTCATATCATGCTTTTTGCAGAAATCTTCAAGTTTGTCAATTACATCCTGTGTGTTAACAACTGTCCACCATCCATTCACATCATCCCAAGTTCTGTAAGGTAAAGTTCGAACAAGAGATATTAATTCTTTATTATATTTAAAAATAAGTTTAATTCTTCCTTTAACATATTCAACAATATGTAATTCCGTATTTTTTATATTGCTTGCCGCCTTTTTAATTGGTAATTCTTTTTTATCATCAATTCTTTTAATTCTATTCTTGAAATAAGCTTGAATTGCTGAAATATTTTCTGATGTATTTGTAATTAACCATCTGTTCTCAATACTGTCGTAACTATAATATTTCAACGTCTTAATAAACTGTATGTCTTCCTTGTCTCTTTGCAAAATCAATATAATTCTTTGTTTGGTTTCAAACATTAACACAGTCTCATACGGTGTTTTATTATCAATATTATTTACTTTTTGAATTTTATTAAATTTATTATACATCTCAGGAAATAGTTCAGACAATAATTTTTTACTTTCGTTAGTGTTTGGAACATACCAACATTTTAAAGTTTGACTCCATTTGCATCCTGGAATTGTTTTAACAAGATCAATTAGAGATGTATCGTGTTTGAAATGAATAGCTAAGCGATTTTCTCCCCGGTGTCTAATTTCTTTAATCATAATGGATGAGTTACGGTTATCTGCAAATATAGGTAGATAAACGTAACTATTTGCATTATTTCGTTTTTAAGAATAAAGGATTCTATTATCAAACAATTTATTAATTTTGCAAACGTTCGTTAATGAAATCTATACCTATGAAGCTAAAAAAAATAATAATACCCCTGTTTCTGTTTTTGATTGCAGGAACTCTGATTTCCTACACACTTTCGGATAATGAAAGAAAAGATAAATTTTTGTTGGGAGTAATTTTTCAAACCTTGAATTACGGGCATTACCAACCTGCTGTTATTAATGACGAATTTTCAAAGAAAGCATATAAACTTTATCTTGAACGTTTAGATAAAAACAAAATATTTCTTCTTCAAGAAGATGTAAGCCAGTTTAAGAAATATATTAATTTGATTGATGATGAAACAAAGCAAACAAGCTATGATTTCTTTAATCTTTCGAATGATATTATAGAAAAAAGAATTGATGAAGCTGTTGTTTATTATAAAGATGCTTTGTCAAAACCCTTTGATTTTAAGAAAAACGAAACCATAGAATTGGATGGCGATAAAAAAGATTATAATAAAGATAAAGCCGAATTAAAAGAAAGCTGGCGTAAGGCAATGAAATTCCAGACAATGATAAGTTTGGCAGATATGCTTAAAGCCCAAGAACAGGCTAAAGAGAAAAAGGATACAAGTGTTGAAATAAAATCTTATGCTCAATTGGAAGAGGATGCTAGAAACAAAATTTTGAAACGTCAGGACGATTGGTTTAGAAGGATGGAGAAAGTTAATAGAAATGACAGACTTTCCTTGTATTTGAATTGCATGGTAAATGTTTTTGATCCGCACACGGGGTATTTTCCTCCTAAAGACAAGGAAAATTTTGATATTGCCATGTCGGGAAAACTCGAAGGAATTGGAGCGACATTACAGGAAAAGGATGGTTATATTAAAGTTGTAAGAATAGTTGTTGGCAGTGCATCATGGAAACAAAAGGAGCTTAAAGCCGGCGATTTAATAATAAAAGTTGCTCAGGGCGAAGATGAAGCTGTTGATATTATTGATATGCGTTTAGATGAAGCTGTCAAGTTAATCAGGGGTCCAAAAGGAACTAAAGTCCGCCTGACTGTGAAAAAAATTGACGGAAGTATTATCGAAATACCAATTATCAGAGATGTAGTAATAATTGAAGAAACCTATGCTAAATCAGCTATTGTTAAAGATGAAGATAATAAAGCAAATTTTGGTTATATAAAATTGCCGAAATTCTATGTTGATTTCAACGACAGAAACGGAAGAAGATGTTCTGAAGATGTGAAAAAAGAAGTTGAAAAACTTAAAGAAGAAAATGTTAAGGGAATAATTATTGACCTTAGAAATAATGGTGGTGGCTCTTTGCCTGATGTTGTTAAAATTGTTGGTCATTTTATTGATGTAGGACCTGTTGTTCAAATTAAAACAAGATATGGTAATCCGCAAATTTTGAGTGATGATGAAAAAGGAATAATTTATGACGGACCATTAGTAATTATGGTGAATACCTTTAGTGCTTCGGCTTCGGAGATAATGGCTGCAGCAATTCAGGATTATAAGAGAGGTGTTATTGTTGGTAGTAATATTACTTTTGGAAAAGGAACAGTTCAGCGCTTTTTCGACCTTGATAATGTTGTTAATACTAATGAAGAAGGTATTAAACCTTTGGGTGCTCTAAAAATTACAACTCAGAAATTTTATCGTATCAACGGAGGTGCAACCCAACTTAAAGGAGTTTCATCCGACATAATTCTACCGGACTTATATTCTTATATTGATATTGGTGAAAAAGAAATGGAAAATACTTTGCCATGGAGCCAGATTGATAAGGTTCCTTATAAACGTTGGACATCAACTTATGATTTGAATGAAATTCAGAAAAATAGTAATGCAAGGATTAAAGCTAATTCCACTTTTAGTTTAGTTAACACAGGTGCCGAATATTTGAAAAAGCAAAGTGATAAAACCAAACAAACCTTAGTTCTTGTAAAATATCGTCAGGAGCAGAAAGAAATTAAAGAAAATTCCAAAAAAATTGAAGATGTTTTAGACAAGCCAAATGGTTTAAATATTTTTTCTTTAGCTCTTGATTTGCCGGATATAAAATCTGATTCTATAAAATTGCAAAGAGCCGAAGAATGGCATAAAGAACTGAAAAAAGATATTTATCTTAAAGAAGCTTTTTCGGTATTGAATGAAATGAAATAAGTAGGCAGTAGGCAAAAGGCAAGTAGGCAGTAGGCAAAAAGCAAGTAGGCAATTGGCAATTGGCAAATTGAGTAGGAGAACATGAAAGTAAGAGTGTATTAGAACAATCAATTCTAAGCGTCATTGCCTTTAGATTTGCAAAGTAAATTAAAATAATACCTTAAATCCGCAAAAGATAAAATTACAATATTTTTCAAGTCTTAGTTGATAAT
>CAYLPA010000282.1:0-3844 GCA_964385385.1 uncultured Saprospiraceae bacterium
GGAAGTTTTTTCAAAGTCATTTTATGGATTTCAATAGAATTTTTTTTAGCTAATTTCCATATTTCAAGATTTCTATAGCTCATTTTAATTAGTTTTAAGTTTGATAAAAATCAATATTATCTCATCAGTATTTACAAGTTTTAAACTACGAGAACCGAGTAACGAGAAACGAGGTACTAGCAACCAGTCACGAGTAACGAGCAAACTACATCTCCTTAAACGGATTCGGTCCAATATCTTCTATCGTTTCTATATAATCATTTATTAATTCAGGTATCTTTTTATAATCTGTAATTTCAATAAATTCAATTCTTATTCTCTCAGGTTCGAGCATCATCTTATCAAGTGTTTCCTGCATATTTTCGCTACGGGTTTCCATTAATTCGCTGCCTTGAATAAAATGACATTGATAGTCATCGCCGGGCTTACAGCCCAAAAGCATAATTCCATCAAAGCCCTGAGAAAGCGCATCACTGAGCCAAATATTATTTACTGAACCAATACATCTCACAGGAATTATCCTGACAAAAGCACTATATTTTAATCGCTTATAACCTGCCATATCAATTGCCGGATAAGCATCGTTCTCACAAGCAAAAATCAGTATTCTTGGTTTCTCTTCAAATTCATCAGGAATATTCACAGCCTTAATCATTGATGAAATGCTGTTGATAGAAAAGTCTGCGAAACTGATAATTCTTTCTGGACAGGCTCCAAGACAAATCCCACATCTGCGACAACGGTTTGGATTTGGAATTGGAGTTCCTTTTTCTGTTTCGTCAAAAGCTCCAAAAGGACATTCTTCTGTACAGCGTTTGCAATCAGTACATCTGTCCATATAAAGTTCAGGAAATGACTTATCCCCTGCCCTTGGATGAACGGCTTCGCCACGCTTAGTACTTTCCAAACATTGAATAGCTTTTAAAGTTGCTCCCCTAGCATCTTCCATGCTCGAACTCATATCCATCGGTGCTCTGACCGAGCCAGCTGCATAAATTCCTGTTCGGCGAGTTTCATAAGGAAAACAAATAAAATGTGAATCAGTAAAATTATATTTTAATTCAGGTAAACCTTTTCCCAATCTGTAATTAAGATTTAAATCTTCGGTATTTGAAGGAGTCATTCCTGTTGCTAAAACCACCAAATCAACATTCAGGGAAATGTCTTCGCCAATCAATGTATTTTTCACATCAACACTCAATCCACCATTTGATTGATTAATTTCACTAATCTCACCTTTTGTAAGGAAAAGCCTGTCGTCGTTTTGCATTTCTTTATAAAAATGCTCATATCTTCCCGGGGTTCTGATATCTTTATAAACAACATAAACCAACGCATCTTCATTTTCATCTCTTATATATTTTGCCTGTTTTAATGTCGTTCCACAACAAAAGTTTGAACAATAAGGAAGATGTTTTTCATCGCGTGAACCAGCACATTGAATAAACAAAACACTTTCGACTTTCTTCCCATCCGATGGCTTGATTATTTTGTTTTCAGCAGCCATCTTTTCAAATTCGACATTAGTAATAACATCGGGAAGTTCGGAATATTTAAACTCGGTTAATTTGTTCGCATCATAAGGTTTCCAGCCTGCTGCCATCACAATTGAAGCAATATTTCTTTTTCGACTTTCTCCTTTATGCTCAAACTCAACTTCAAACAATCCCGGCTGCCCTGAAATTTCAAGAATTTCAGATGAAGTAAAAACTTCTATATTTTTATATTCTTCGAGTTCTTCAATTTTAGAATTTATTGAAGGTTCTTCAAGATTTTTATATGGAGATTTTTGAGGTAATTGTTTGTAAAGTATTTTTGCATAACCGCCAAGCTCATTTTCTTTTTCAATCAGAATCATTTTATATCCTGCCTTAGCTCCTTCAATGGCAGCAGTTATTCCGGTAATTCCACCACCCACAACTAAAATATCTGAACTTAGATTATCAGCAATAAATGCTTTTGGATTTACAATATTTTGAACTTTAGCAATACCCATTCTGAGAAGGTCTTCGGCAAGCATTTGAGTGTCTTCATCTTTGGCATCATGGCTCCAGGCAACCTGCTCACGTAGATTTACTCTTTCATTTATTACATTTTCGTCAAACTGAAATTCTTTCGAATAATATCGTTGTGAGCAAGCAGCAATAATAACTCCATCAAAACTATTTTCTGAAATGTCCTTTTTGATTAACTCAATTCCTTCATCACTACAAAGGGAATTCTGGATTTTACAATTTTGGATTTTATATTCATCTTTTGCAACAGCCGACAAAGCATCAACATCAATGCAATTGCCAATTTCGCAACCTGAACAAATATATAATCCTATTTTTTTATCCATTTCTCGTTGCTCGTTTCTCGTTGCTCGTTTCTCGTTGTTCATTTCGACTCCGCTCAACGACCTATATATATTAACTTTTTCTAATTCCTTTTTTCTTTTTTGCCTATTGCCTACTGCCTACTTTTTTTCTTCAATCGGTTCCCATTCTGCAAAATGGTCTGAGACAATGAAAGCCTTTGGCTCAGAAGACCATGATTCATCAGAATTATAAGTCCAATGTAAAGTTTCTGAACCACCACCACTTTGTGTAGTAATTAAAAACCTATTAGAAACAAACCCAAAATATTGAGCCTGATCACGAGGCGAAGACCTATCGCCACCACTTGGGTCAACAGGAATCCAACCATAATTAGGCAGATAAATTTCTACCCATCGATGAAACACATCGTCCATGCTTGCATCATCTCCCCTGACAACAACTGAACCAACATATCGGGCTGGTAATCCTGCAGCTCGACACATAGCAATATAAACAAAAGTATATTCAGAACATGAACCGTTACCTCTTTCAAGAACTGTTGGTGCTGTGTTCCAACCTCCCACCATTTCATAATACATATTATCTATCAAATAGCTGAAAATATTTCGAGCAATCTTGTAGGGATTTTGTTCATCGCCAACAGCTTTTTTAACTGCATTTTTTATCACGGGATGAGTGATTTGATATTTCTCATTATCTTCTAAATATTTTGATTTAATCTCAGATGGAATATCTTTCAATGTTCCCACTTTTTCAGGATAGATAAAATATCTGACACAAGATGTTTTTAAATTTACTTGCATTTTTGCTTCGTAGCTCTCTCCGGCACTAAGATTTTTTATATTAAAATGAGCTGTTTTTTGTCCCCATTTGTCAGTAACTAAATTATAAGCTTTTGGCTCACAAGAAATTTCTGAAAGAATTTCCTGATTTAGTCTGTTAATTGGTTTTGCAATATGAATATCAGCATTAATTAATTTTCCGGGTCCATAATTTTTTATCTGATGTCTTAAAGTTACTTTATAGCTTTTAGTTTTATATTTTCTAAAATTCTCACCATCATTAACTTTAAGTTTATAAATTTTTCTTGTTTGATAGTCAACAGCCCAAAGATATTTTCCATCGAAAGTAATACCTCGTATGTAAGGTCCGGGAGCTTCGGCAATAATTATTACAGAACCATCAACGGGAGAAACCATATAAATTTCGTTTCTAATTCTGTCACTAATCCAAAGATATTTTCCATCGAAGGTAATTCCTCTCGAGTCGCTGGAGGGAGCTTTAAACTCTTTGATAGTTGTTCCATCTTCAGTGCTAAACTGAAAAATTTTATCAGAGCTATTATCAACACACCAAAGGTATTTTCCATCCCAGGCAAGTCCGCGGGATGAAGGTGTTGGAGCTTCGAGAGTTTTTAGAATTGAACCGTCTGCAGGATTAATTCTATAAATTTTTCCAGCATAATTTTCTGATAAAGGAATTCCTCCTTTTATATCAGCATTCCACAATGCTTCGCCATCCCA
>CAYLPA010000283.1:0-3832 GCA_964385385.1 uncultured Saprospiraceae bacterium
AAATTTATCAGATACAAATTTTTTGTCGCTCTTGTCAAGGCAGTGTATAGCCATCGTAGATATTCAATATTTATCATTTGCTCTGTAACATACCCTTGGTCAACAAAGACTGTGTTCCATTGTCCACCTTGAGTTTTATGGCAGGTCATTGCATAAGCGAATTTTACTTGTAAGGCATTAAAATGATGGTTGACTTTAACTTTTTGCAAACGTGAAAATCTTGAAGGAATATCTTTATAGTCATCCATTACTTCATTAAAAAGTTTATTGTTGTCTTCTTTTTTTAATGCGGGAGAATCAGCCATAATTGTATCAAGAATAATTTTGACATCCTGTTCTTTTTCATCGGGATAATCAAGCATGCGGATAGTAACGTCAGCAAAACGAAAACCGTAAAGTTCTTCAAATTTATTTACTCTGAGAAGTTCAATAATATCACCATTGGCAATAAATCCTGCTTTAGATTCTTCGTCTAACCAGAAGTAATTGTTTTTGACCACCATCATTAAATCTCCGGCTTGAATTTCGTTTTCACGGAACAGTATTCGGTGGCGGATTTCTTGATTATAAATATTTGCTCTTTTATTTGAGCGTGTTACAACAATAGCATTTTCGGTGCCTTCTTTTGAATAAGCATCATGAAGTTTATCTTCCAAATCAATTCCATTTAGCCTGAAAATGTCAGTTTTGTTTTCAACAGAAAAAAATGGAAACTCACAAAATTCTTTGCTGATTTTTTCGCGAAGTTCTGTTGCGTTTATTAAAATACCTGACTCTTTTGCCTGACGGACAACATCAACCAATTCATATTCGTCAACTATCAAGTTGTAATTAGTTTGAAAATAATCAATATCCAAAGCAGGGCTAATTTCAAGACCAACAGGAGGAAGTTGGGCAGTGTCACCAACAAGAAGGATTTTGCAATTTTCACCGCTATAAACGTAATGAATCAAATCGTCAAGTAAAGAACGACTTGATGAAAAGCTGCCATTTGCTTTACTTCTGTCATCAGGAATCATTGATGCTTCGTCAACTATGAAAATAGTGTTTTTATGCAGATTCTTCTGAAGGCTTAGAGCTATATTTCCGTCTTTTGAAGTGTGTGCAAAATATATTTTTCTGTGGATTGTTGATGCGTGCTTTGATGAATAATTTGATAATACTTTTGCTGCTCTTCCCGTTGGAGCAAGTAAAACCGAACGAGTCTTAATAAATGGCAAAGCTTTTACAAGCGAACTTATTATTGTGGTTTTTCCTGTGCCGGCATATCCTTTAATAAGAAAAAGAGATTTTTCATCTTTTGTTAAAAGAAAATCTGTAAGGGGGTCTATTAATTCTTTTTGTCCAGATGTTGGTTCATAAGGAAAGTGTTTTATAAGAAGATTTTTTAGATAGTTATTTGTCATTTTTCATATTATTTGCTATTCTTTTAAAAGGGGTATCCGATAGCAAAATTTATATTTAGTTTAGAATTTGTAATGACCCATCTATCACCTTGTGGTTTCGATGGGTCATGAACAGGCAGACCAAAATCTGTCCTGATAATAAAGAAAGAAAAATTAAATCTTAGTCCGAGTCCCCATCCAACAGCAATTTCTTTATAAAACCTGTTGAACTTGAATTCTGCATCAGGAAACTGGGAGTTTTTGTGTAGATACCAAACATTTCCGGCATCAACAAAAGCAGCACCTTCAAAGATTTTATAAATTGGAAATCTATATTCAAGACTTGTTTCTAATCCGATATCACCTGTTTTGTCAAAATCTGCTGTATTAGAATTATAATAACCACCGGGACCAATATCACGAATTCTCCATGCCCTGATTCCGTTAGCACCACCAACGTAAAAGCTTTTTTCAAAAGGTAGAACATTCATGTTTTTATATGGAATTCCAATTCCGAAATCATAGCGAAATGCTAAAATGTCTTTGTGTGAGAAATAAAAATAATGCCTGTAATCAAAATCACCACGAAAATATTGAGCATAGCGAATGTTAAACAAAGTGTAATTTCCGTTTTCATCTTTGGCAGAATTTAACATAAGGTTGGTTAAATACACTAAATTCCCAACGAATTCTCCATTAATTTTGAAATAAGTAAAATCTTGAAGTTTGTTAATTTTTTGATTATTGTAAATCCAACTATATTTCAATCCCATTACCAAATGGTCGCTATAGGAGTTTTGTATTTTTTTGTCAAAGGATGATATTTTTTTTAAGAATGATGAATCAGGATAAATTTTAACGGAATTAATTTCAACGAGATTTAAAATATGTCGTTTATATTCCGATTCTTTCCAGTCATATCCAAAAGTAATATTTGTTATATATCGTGTGTAGTCAGGTCTTTTTTGGTAGTTATATCCTGTTGATATGGTTGATTTTGGTTTAAAATATTTAGGAAAACGCTCTTGTTTGATAGGAACTAAAAATTTTGGAAAAATAATTAAAGCATCAAATCCGGCTTCGATAGTATTAAAAGGTAATATCGAAGATTCTAAAACTTGTGATTGTGTATTATCACCAACAACTTTTTGCATTTCCAGAGCACTTTTTGCTTTAAGAAGAAATATCTCAGAACCTTTTAAAAGATTATTGTTTTGATAAACTAAGTTAGCAGCTATTCCCAGATCGCCCGAAGAATTTGTGCCTTCGGTTTCTATGGTGTATGATTGTTTTTCTAAACGTGTGAGTTTTATTATACAATTTAGCAGATTCTC
Organism: uncultured Saprospiraceae bacterium; assembly: GCA_964385385.1. GTDB lineage: Bacteria > Bacteroidota > Bacteroidia > Bacteroidales > CAYLPA01 > CAYLPA01. The sequence continues at coordinate 2,720 of CAYLPA010000283.1, forward strand.
TTTTTGTGGATTGTTCAACGAATCTTTTGATAAATCTGTGAAATGAATGTCAATATATTTGAAATTGTTAAGCTCCGACAAGCGTTTGTAAGTCATATTAACATTTTCTAAATTATAATATTCTTTACGTTTAATGAAAATCATTCGCGAAATGGTTTTTGGCTTGTATTTTGGCTTGCCTGAATTTAAAAAATAATATTTATTCTTTTCATTTTTTCCATATTGCAAGGTGTCATATTTTATTGTATCGGATTTTATTGGATGATAATCCGAAAAGATATAAATGTTATTGATTTTATAACGTTTGTGATTAGTCCGAATAATTGAGTCGGGATTTTCTTTTGTCCTGTAGCTGAAATTTGAAATTGTTATCAGAATATCAAGCTGATGAGAATTTAGAGAGCTATCAATTTTAAAACGGATGTATTCTTTTACAAAGTAAAAATATCCAAGGTCTTTCAAATTTTTAGTTATTCGTTCTCGTTCATCATCCAATATATCAACGTCATAATTGTTGCCTTTTATTAGCAAAGAATTATCCTGTTTTTCATGAACGAAATTCAATACTTTTTTGTCAGCTATAGAATATTCAATATTTCTTATTTTATATGGCTGGGCAGCAATAATATTGTAGGTAACTTTTGCTTTTTTCTTTTTTATTTTTATTGATTTTGTAACCTCAGAATTAAAAAATCCTTTGTTATTCAAATGAAAACCTATTTGATTTACTGAATTATTAGTGAGAATTGTATCTAAAATTACGGGAGGTTCGCCAACAGTATTTTTCAACCATTTTTTTATTTTAGTTTCTTTTTTTCCTCTGTTGGCAAGATTATAAGCCCCTAAATGAAAACGGTAAAATCCAAGAAATTTTCTGTTTGGCTTTTGTTTTATAAAGGCTGAAATGTCATCGGATTCGATACTCCTATTTGAAATTTCAATTTTATTTTTGATTAATAAATATTGTTCATCAGATAAATGGCGAGCAGGATTACAAGCAACAAGTAATGCAAGTAAAAAAATAGATACTATTTTATGATATGGTTTAAGAAGTTTCAATTTGTCTTTTATATTAAAGCAAAAATAGTATTTATTGCTTTAATATTATTTTGA
>CAYLPA010000284.1:0-3821 GCA_964385385.1 uncultured Saprospiraceae bacterium
GACTGAAATTGGAGGCAAGAGATGGAAAAAAGTATAAAACAGATTGTGCTAACACTGAGGGAATATTCAGACTAATCCAATCTATTCCATCACCAAAAGCAGAACCTTTTAAAAGATGGCTCGCAAAAAATGCACTTGAAAAAAAGACAGGTAAAAAAGTAAGTACAGATGAAAATTATCTTGATGCCCATAAAAACAAAAAAAGAATAGAATAGCTATGACTAACAACTTCATCACAAATTCAGAAAAAACAATCACACTAAAAGACCGTTTGCAAAAACTAATAAGTGCAAGCAAAGAACTAAAATTTCTCGTTGGTTTCTTTTACTTTTCCGGATGGCAGGAGATTTATAAAAGCTTGCAAGAAAACAATAATGTTGTTTTGAAAATATTGGTTGGTTTGCAAGTAGATAAATATTTATCCGGCATCATTGAAATAGAAAACAAAGACGATAGCTTAAGCCAAGAAGAACATTTTACACAGTTTATTAAATCACTTGGTTATGCAATTAACAATGCCGAAATGGATAATGAAGATTTTTATAATCAAATAGAATTCTTCATAAAACTTTTAGAAGAAGATAGATTGATAATTAAAAAAACTCTTAATCCTAACCACTCAAAAGTTTATATTTTTGAGTTAGATGAAAAATATAAGGATTTATTTAATACAAAAGGGCATTTTATAACAGGTAGTAGCAATCTGACTAAAGCTGGTTTGCATAAGCAGGAAGAATTTAATGTTGAAATAAGAGATTATGGTTTTGATACGGCCGAAACATATTTTGACGAACTTTGGAAAACTGCCATTCCTATAACCGAAGCCGAAAACGGCAAAAATATAATAGTTAAATTCTTAAAATATAAAGCACAAACTACCTTAATCACACCTTACGAAGCTTATGCTTATATTTTAAAAACATATATTGATTTACAAGAAAACAAAAAGGTAAATCCTTATTTAGACCGTATTCTCGAAGAAAATGGATTTGAAAAATATACATATCAAAAAGATGCCGTAAATCAAGCATTAAACATTATTAACACTTACAACGGAGTAATAATTGCTGATGTTGTAGGTTTGGGTAAATCGGTTATTGCTTCGCTAATTGCTAATCAACTTGGTAAAAGAGGACTTATACTTTGTCCTCCCGGACTTATCGGAAACAAAAAAGAAAGTTCAGGTTGGTGGGAATATTTGAATAAATTCAGACTTTACAATTGGGATATTGAAAGCTCGGGAAACATCGAAACTGTTGCAGAATCAATAAGAAAGAATAATTTAGGATATGAAGTTGTTATTGTTGATGAAGCACATAGATTCCGAAATCAGGATACTTCGGCTTATGAAGCATTGGCAGATATTTGCAGAGGAAAACAAGTGATTTTATTAACAGCAACGCCTTTTAACAATTCACCTGCCGATATATTTTCACTTCTTAAATTATTTATTGTTCCCGGACAATCGGGCATTACCATTGAACCCGATTTGGAAGGTAGGTTTAATTCGTATAATTATAGATTTAGAAACCTTTCTTTTATTTTGAAGAATTATAATTCTAATAAATCTGAGAAACGACAAAAGTCCGAAAAGTTATTTACTAAAATGTTTGGATTTAACCCGCCTATTGATATTTCTATCGTTAAAGAAAATGTCAGATTTATGGCAAACGATATAAAAAATGTTATAACGCCTGTTATTATCAGACGAAACCGCTTAGACCTAAAAACCGATTTTGAATATAAAAAAGAAATACAAAACCTTTCGGAAGTAAAAGACCCGATAGAATTATTTTATGAATTAAGCAACGAACAATCAGAATTCTATGACAGGATAATTAAAGATTATTTTAGTGAAGACGGGCTGTTTAAGGGAGCTATTTACAAACCATTTGAATACGAAAGTAAACCAAAGAAGAAAAAAGACGAAGAAGCAAACAGAGCCTTCCAACAACAGCGTAACTTATACGATTTTATGCGTAGAATATTAGTAAAACGTTTTGAAAGCTCTTTTGGTGCGTTTGATAAAAGTATCGAACGCTTTCTGCGAACGCATATAATGGTAAAATCATTTATAAAGAGTTCAGGAAAATATGTATTAGACCGTAAAGTGATTGACTCAATTTACAACGATGAAGATACTGCCGATGATTTTACTTTGGATGCCATCGAAGAAGCATTGGAAGAATTTAAAAGAAATGCAGTAGGTCAAACATTACCCAAACACACAAAAATTTACGAAATAGATGAATTTGAATTTAAAGATAAATTCTTAAAAGACATAGATGATGATATTGCTTTATTCCAGCTTATTAAAGAAGAAATAGAAACATTAAATTTGGTTAATAACGACCCAAAACGAAGAGCCGTTCTAAAAAATGTAAAAAAGGTTTTAAGCAAAGAAAATAATCCGAAAAGAAAAATTATTTTATTTACTGAATATACCGATACGGTTCGTCATTTGAAAGCTTATTTCCATAAAGAATTACTTGGTAGAGTTTTAATTTGTGATGGAAATATTTCTAAGAAATTGGCTGTTGAATTAGATTCAAATTTCAATGCTAAGTTTGAAGAACAAAAGAACGATTACGATGTTCTGCTTACAAGCGATAAACTTTCGGAAGGTGTTAACCTAAACAGGGCAGGATTAATAATAAATTATGATATTCCCTGGAACCCTACAAGAGTAATTCAACGTGTGGGGCGTATTAACCGTATCGGGACAAAAGTATTTGACGAACTTCATATTAACAATTTTTTTCCAACTGAACAGGGGGCAACCCATGTCAAAATAAGAGAAATTGCTGAGCAAAAAATGTTCTTAATTCATAACGCACTTGGTGAAGATTCAAAGATATTTGATGCTGATGAAGAACCTACAGCAAGTGGTTTATTTAAGAAAATAAATACAAGCCCGGAAGAAGAAGACGAATTGAGCATCGAAACTATTGTAAGAAACGAATACAATAGAATTAGAGAAGAACACCCAGAAGTTATTGAACGAATCAAAGAGTTGCCCAATCGCACAAAAACAGCCAAAAAATTTAAAGAAAACAATACCGTTGTTTTAAGAAAGAAGGGAATGGCATTGTTTTCAGTAATTGCAAATTTTGAAGCTTCTAAGATTAAGATTTTAGAAAAAACATTCCAGGAATTGTTTGATTTGGTACAATGCGCCTATGAAGAAGAAAGACTCCCTTTGAGCAAGCAATTCTGGAAGGCCTATGAAAAAGTTAAAGAATATAAACCTCAACCTAAATCAGAAAGTTCAGAGCTTGCGATAGAAAAAAAAGCAATAAACAGTTTGAAATCATTGCTAAAGCAAAAGAGAGGCGAGTTAAACCAAACACTTATATCTTTTATTGATACATTGTTAAAAGATATAAAGCGGTACAAAACGCTTTCGAAATTCACATTAAGAAAACTTGTATTACCTGAGAAAACAAGCAAAGAATCATACAGTGAACTAATTAAAAACATTGAAGAATTAAGGCATAAAATCGGAAGTGATTATCTGGAAATAATTCTTAAAAGAACCTCTACTATTGATGATGATATAATAATTGCAGTTGAAAACAGAAAAAAATAACGTGAAAATAATAAGCTGCTTTTCGCTAATAATAATTATTCGTGCATTAGCAGCTCAAGTATCCAGCATACGATATATACCCCCAATTCCTTCTTATCCAAAAAATTCCTCATTATTTTTAATACTGTTTCATAAAATTTTATGACCTTTGCTGGCTGAAAATAATAAATGAAATATTATAAAACTATGAAAGCTAAAACATTTGTTGAGAAAATTTTCAATGCTGAAAGAG
>CAYLPA010000285.1:0-3775 GCA_964385385.1 uncultured Saprospiraceae bacterium
TTTTGCAGGACGTTGAAGGAGTAAACAAAAAATTGTTAAAGGAAATTTCGGAACGGGAACATGCACAGAAAATTCAAAAGGTGTTATATAATATTTCAAATGCTATAAATACCACCGATAATCTTGAAAAATTAATAGTTTTAATAAAAGAGCAACTAAGCGATATTATTGATACTACAAATTTTTATATTGCTCTGTACGACAGTGAAACAGATATGCTTTCCATGCCATTTATTTCAGACGAAAAAGATGAGTTTGCTTCTTTCCCAGCAGGAAAAACTTTAACTTATTATGTCATTAAAACTCAAAAATCATTAATGGCAACAAAAGATGATATAGGAATTTTGGAACAAAGTGGAGAGATTGAAAGTTTTGGAACAAATTCAGAAATTTGGCTTGGAGTTCCATTGAAAGTTGAAGGAAAAGTTACAGGTGTTATTGCAGTACAAAGTTATGAAAATGAAAATGCCTACAGCAAAAAAGATCTTGATATTCTTGAATTTGTTTCACACCAGATTAGCATTTTAATTGAAAGAAAAAAAACAGAACAGGATTTAAAAAAAGCATTTGAAAAAGCTACTGAATCCGACAGGCTGAAAACTGCTTTTTTAAATACCATGTCGCATGAATTACGTACACCTCTTAATGCTGTTAATGGTTTTTCTGAGATAATATCTGAAGATTTACCAATGCCTCAAATATTAGAATATAATAAAATTATTAACGACAGTGGAACTCATTTGTTAAACATTATTAATGATCTCTTTGACATTTCGTTTATTGAAAGTGGCGAAGTTAAAGTTTATAAAGAATATTACAATATTTCAGAAGTCATTAATGAAGTAAATAAGATTATTTTAATTGAGCAAAAAAATGCCAATAAAAATAATATTGATATTCGTTATAAATCTCAAGCAAAGGATGACAACTTGGTTATTTATACTGACAAACAAAAATTGAAACAAATACTAATTAATCTTCTAAAGAATTCAATAAAATTCACTCATGAAGGATATATAGAGTTTAATTATAAAAGAGAAGTTATTGATAATGTATCTATGCTAAAATTTTGGGTAAAAGACACAGGAATTGGGATTCCTAAAGAAAAACAGGATATGATTTTTGATGTCTTCCGTCAGGTGGATGATTCTCACACTCGAAAATATGGTGGAACAGGTATAGGTTTGTCGGTTTCGAAAAGATTTACTGAACTTCTCGGAGGAAAAATGTGGGTTGAATCTGAAGAAGGAAAAGGTTCAATATTTTACTTTACATTGCCAGAGCTAAAACCTGAAACAATTCAAAAATCAATCAGTTCTGAAGTTCAAAATATTAATTCTTTTTCAGGTAAAACTATACTAGTTGCAGAAGATGATTTATCAAGTTATTCTCTATTAAAAGTTTTATTGAGAATATTAGATGTTAAAACCATACATGCAAACAACGGTAAAGAAGCTATTGAGCTAAGCAAAAGACATCCTGAAATATCAATGGTTCTTATGGATGTTAAAATGCCGGAAATGAATGGTTATGAGGCTACGAAACAAATCAAAAAATTCCTTCCGGAACTTACTATTGTTGCACAAACTGCCTATGCAATGCAGGGAGATAATGAAAAAGCAATTGAAGCAGGTTGTGATGATTATATTTCTAAACCTATTAAAAAGAAGAAACTATATAATTTATTAGAGAAGCATTTGTCATAAATGCTTTAAACTTGATTTATGAAAGTAAAAATTTTACTTATACTTAATTAATATGAACAAGCAAAAACTACATATACTCATTCTTGAAGACAATCCAGAAGATGCAGAATTAATGGTTAATGAACTTCGCAAAAACGATTTTAATTTTGATTGGGAATTAGTTGAAAATAAAAAAGAATTTGTTGAAGCTATAGAAAAAAAGCCTGACATTATTCTCGCTGATTATAAACTGCCAACTTTTGATGGTTTGTCTGCTATAAAAATTCAACAGAAAACAGCACCGGATATTCCAATTATCATTGTTTCAGGTTCAATAGGTGAAGAGCTTGCTGTTGAATGTTTAAAAGCAGGTGCTACTGGCTATGTTCTTAAAGAGAAACTTTCGAGGCTTAGTCTTGTTATTGAACGCTCACTTAAAGAAGCAGCAGAACGCAGAGAATTTAAAAAAGCCAACGAAGCGCTTAAGGAAAGTGAAAAAAAATACCATGCCATTTTTGAAGCTACCGGAACAGCCACATTAATTGTTGAAGAGAATACAAAGATAATTAATGCCAATAAAGAATGTGAAGATGTAACAGGATATGCAGTAACTGAACTTATAGGTAAAAGCTGGACGAAATTTGTTTATAAAGATGATTTGCAAATAATGATGAGTCGTCATACAACAAGAAGAAAAGACCCTAAATCAGTTCCAGATAAATATGAAGTGCGATTGATAGATGCCAAAGGAAATATTAGAAACACAATTCTTTCAATAGGGATGGTTCCGAACAGCAGAAGAAGCACTGTTTCTTTGGTTGATATAACTGAGCTAAAGCACGCTGATGATTTACTAAAGGAAAGAATTAAAGAATTGCAATGCCTTTATAGTATTACTGAAATTTTTGGAAGTGAGCATATTGCATTAGAAAAACTATTTCAGAAAGCAGTTAATTTGCTTTCACAAGCTTGTCAGTTTCCTGAAATTACTTGTGCACGTATTACCTTCGATGGAAATGTTTACAAAACGAAAAATTTTAAAAAAACAAAATGGATACTGAGCAAAAATATTTATATCAAAGATGAAGTTGTTGGAAAGATTGATGTTTGTTATCTAAAAGAAAAGCCGGGTGAGTACGATGAGCTTTTTTGCAAAAAAGAAAGAAAATTACTTAAGGAAGTTGTTAAGAAAATTGAAGGGTATATAGAACATGTTAGAGCAGAGGAAAAGATAAAAAAAAGTGAAGAAAAATACCGTGATATGACGGAATTGCTTCCCGAAATCATATATGAATGCGATGCTTATGGAAATATAACTTTTGTTAACAAAGCGGGTTTTGAAAAGTTTGGTTATACTCAGGATGATTTCAATAAAGGTGTTAATGCTATGCAATTTATTACTCCGGCTGAAAGAGAAAGAGCTGGTGAGAATGTGAAAGAAGTATTAAATGGTACTGAAAAAGGTAAATTTGAATATACTGCATTAAGAAAAGACAATTCAGAGTTTCCAGCAGTATCATACTCTTCTCCTATTATTAGTAATAATAAAGTTGTAGGACTTAGAGGAATTGTTGTTGATGTTACCGAAAGCAAGCTGGTGGAAGATGCACTAAGAGAGAGTGATGATAAATATCACTTGCTTGTTGAAAATGCTCCGAATGTGTTATGGAAAACTAACGAGAAAGGCCATACTGTTTTTATAAGCTCAAATATTAAGGAAGTTTTTGGCTTTACTCCTGAAGATATTTACACAGATAGTGATAAATGGTTTGAAAGAATACACCATGACGATTTACACAAAGTAGAAACGAATTTCCATGAATTATTTGGTAAGAATAAGAAGTTTAATGTTGAATACAGAATCAAAAGGAAAGATGGTAAGTGGATTTGGTTAAATGATATATCAAGTGTTGTACATGAAGAAAAAGGAGAAAGATATGCTTATGGTGTTTTTACAGAAATCACCGAGCGTAAGCAGGCACAAGAAACTTTAAAGGAAAATGAAGAAAGATACAGAGAGATTTTTAAATTTTCTCCCGATTCGATTATTATCCATGATTTGGATATGAATATCTTGAATGTCAATGATA
>CAYLPA010000286.1:0-3772 GCA_964385385.1 uncultured Saprospiraceae bacterium
GTTAGAACTGCAATCTATCACTCTTTGGAAGTTTATGGAATCTTTCGCGGTTATTAGGATTAGATTTATGTGGCAAATTATGAATGGTTTAATTGCAAAATCTGTAGTTATAAAAAGAGCAACTAGTATTATAGTTTTGAATAATTTGACATACAATTTATTTCGTTACGAACAAGTAGTTCTATTAAACATCCTATAAATTTATTATGCTGTTAGCTAGTAAATCAGAAAAAAAATAGATTTTTGTAAGTGATGAAAAAAATTGAAATTTTGAAGTGATTTAAGAAAATTGTTAATGGGATCTGCGATTTTTTTGAATCAAAAGCAAAAAACTATTTTTTAGAATCCACCATAAATGTTGAACTATTATGAAAATTGCATATATTGGAACGTACCCACCCAGAAGATGTGGTATTGGAACGTTTACACATAATTTAATAAAAGCTGTTGTCAGCAATACCGAATATAAATCTGTTACCCAAGATCCTATGATAATTGCAATCAATGATAATCAATGTGAATATGATTATCCTGATGAAGTTAAATTTACTATAAGACATAACCATCTACAAGATTATATTAAAGCTGCTGAATTCATCAATTTCAGCAATGCAGAGGTTTGTATTCTCCAACACGAATTCGGAATTTTTGGAGGAAACGATGGAGTATATATTCTTCCTTTATTGCACAGACTTGAAATTCCACTTATAGTTACATTTCATACCGTACTTAAAGCCCCATCATATACGCAAAGGTTAATTATTGAAGAGATAGGGAGGAAATCCGCCCGTATTATAGTAATGAGCAAACGGGCAGTTGAATTTCTTGAAGAAATTTTCAAAATACCCACAGAAAAAATTGTGATGATTGAACATGGAGTTCCTGAACTTGATAGAATTTCAAGGGAAAAAGCCAAAGAAAAATATGGTTTTGAAAATAAGAAAATTCTGTTCACTTTTGGTTTATTAAGCAGAAACAAAGGTATTGAGACAGTTATAAACGCTTTACCACAAGTTATTAAAAAACACCCAAACTTGCTTTATGTTATTCTTGGAGCTACACACCCGATTGTGTTAAAACATTCTGGAGAAGAATACCGGAATTATCTCTATCATTTGGTAAAAACAAAAGGACTGGAAAAAAACGTTTACTTTGATAACGAGTATGCTACGGAAACAAAACTTTCAGAGTATCTTTCTGCATGCGATATCTTTATAACATCTTATCCGGATGAAGCCCAGATTACCAGCGGAACACTCTCTTATGCCATTAGCGCAGGTTGTGCTGTTGTTTCAACACCTTACTGGCACGCACAGGATCTACTTGATAATAACATGGGAATCTTATTTGGTTTTAAAAATTCAGAAGAATTATCCGATATACTTAACGAACTCATAGGCAATGAAAATAAATTAGCTTCATTCCGGGAAAAAACTTCTGATTATGGTAAAAAAATAGGATGGACAAAAATCGGCAAACAGTATTTATCCCTGGCTGAATATGTACACAACAATTGGGAAAAAGAATCCAAATTATCCAGACAACCTATTGACATGAATACGCTTCCTTCTTATGATTTATCGCATTTTAAAAGGCTTACAGACGACACAGGCATAATGCAACATGCAAAATATCATATTCCAAATTTGAAAGAAGGTTATTGTTTAGATGATAATTCACGTGCTTTGCTAATGACACTGATGGCATATCGTCAGAATAAAGATAAAGAAGTGCTTACTCAGATGTCTGTTTTTTTAAGTTTTATTCATTATATGCAACTTGAAAACGGTAATTTTAGGAATTGCTTGAGTTTTAACCGTCAGTTTCTGGATGATTGCGGTTCAGAAGATTCATTTGGAAGGACTGTTTGGGCATTAGGTTATTTAATCCGGTTTGCCCCATATGATTCTTTCAAACAATTCGGATGGGAAATCTTCTTCAAATCAGTAATGTACTCTAATAAAATAAAATCAATTCGTGGTTCAGCAAATACTATAATTGGGATTTGTCATTATCTAAAAGAAAAACCAAATTATGAAGATATAATTGTTATAATGAACAAACTTGTTTTTAATATTGTTGAATCTTATGAAAAATACAGCTCTTCTGATTGGCAATGGTTCGAAGATGAAATGACCTATGACAACGGCATTTTACCCCTTGCTTTGTTTTCGGCCTATGAAATTACCAAAGAAGCAAGAATTCTTGAAATAGCTGAAAAAACAAGTACTTTCCTCGAATCGGTAACATTTAAAGATAAATGTTTTGCCCCGATAGGAAATAAAAATTGGTATAAAAAAGGCAATACAATTGCTAAATTCGACCAGCAACCTATTGATATAATGGCAATGATACTATTATATAATAAAATGTTCGAGATAAAAAAAGACAGGAAATATGTTGAAAGACTTTTTACCTGTTACCAATGGTTTCTCGGCAAAAATTCTTTGAGGTTACCTGTGTTCGACAATGAAACCAAAGGCTGTTGCGATGGATTAAATAAAAAAGGATTAAACAGGAATCAGGGTGCAGAAAGTACCATAGCATATTGGATTTCGCACCTGACCGTACTTGCAGCACATGAAGAGAAACATAAATAAGCGGAACGGAAATCAGTAGAACAAAACCAAATTCCTTTCATGCCATTAACATATTACTATTGAAGATGATTTAATAGCTTTTTTATTTTTAACAAATTTAATTCCAACCAATAGGAAACAAAGTAATAAAAATTTATAAAACTATCTTTTTGAGTTTTTTTTATATTTTTAATTTTCTCAATTTCATTAGAATTTTTAAAATAATTTAAAATAATTTGTGCTGCTTTCTTATTAATAACCGAAAAATCAGTGTTTTTATCATTATGAAAAGTAGGAGGATTTCTGATTTCTTCCTCCCATAAAAAGATTCCTTCAAGCCAATCTATATTATTTAATATCTGAAACATTGCCTCATAACAAATTGCCTGAGCATTTTGATTAAAATTATCTCTTGTTTTTCTTGACGTTTCCCCACAATGAAATGCCGGAGTACAATGTGAATAATCAATACTTCTATAACCAATTTCTCCGATTAAAACCTTTTTATCTATTTGCAGATTTTTTTTCCAGTTTTCTAATTTTATAATCCATTTATTATTCCAGACTTTAATAATAGAATTTAAATCAGGCGTTTCCTGAACAAAATTTCTAACTTCATAAAAGACCGACATGCTGATGTAATCAAATAACTCCCAAAATTTTGAATCTAATACTTCAACTTTTATGCGTTTGTTATCACCTAAAAGAAAATCGTTCATACCAAAAATTTCAGTTTTATCAGCAATATAAGTTAGTTTTCCTTTAAAAGCCCTGTTATTGTAATTTCTTGTAAAATATACTAAATCGGACCAATAATTATAATATTCAGGTCTGGTCATTGATATTAATTCAGTTCCAATAGAAAATAACTCAACATCATATTTTATTGATATTTTAAGGAAATGCTCTATAAACAATTTATAACTTTCAAACCAGTGAGAAACATCATTCGGAACAATTTTGGCTCTCCAGTCCCATTTATCAGGAAACGTATCAACGTGTAGATTAAGATTAACTTTTAAACCTTGTTTATGAATATATTTGATAGCATTAATTAATAACTTATCATCCAACGATTTTTTTTCATGTTTATAGATTTTTGTTGAATAAAAATCATCCTGATACCAAGTAACAACAACTTCAATTGCATTAACACCACATTTTTTTAAATAGTCAATCGTTTTATATAAATA
>CAYLPA010000287.1:0-3751 GCA_964385385.1 uncultured Saprospiraceae bacterium
AATTTCCGAAATATCCACGTAATTTATGAGCATCACGAGTGGCGAGTTTTATTTCGGGGAAACGGATAATTGTTTGATTAATTTCCATAGTTTTTAGTGTTTAATTATATTAGTATAAAAAACCGAACAACCATAAAGGAATTTTTTGACCAAAGCCAGTTTCTATTCCATCGGCAACAATAAAAACATTTTTGTCTGAAACTTGTTTGTTTGCGCCTCCTATCTCGAAAGTAAATTTATTATTAACAATAAAATCATACTTTTTTGGTAATGCGATTTCAATATTTGCATTGCGTAATTGATTTAAAAAAAATGTTTCACGTATTGTACCAATTTCAGGATTAGAGTTTAGTGCGTAATTCAGATTAGAATTTTCCAAATATATTTTATCAGGTTTTTGAAGTACAGTATTTCCTTTAGGTTTTTTTCTAATGCTATTTAGTAATTTGGCTTGTTCCAAATAAGTAAGAAAATCATATACCAACTCACGTCTAACACCCATTTTCGTAGCTATTGATGTAATATTAGGTTCGTAAGGAACTAACTCAGCAATGATACTGAGAATTTTTTTTAACTTGTTTATTGCTCCTATGCTTAGTTTTTTTGAAAATTGCAAATCCTGATTTATGGTGGCATCAATAATTTGTATTAACTGTTGAAAGTATAAATCGGAACTAATGCTTTTTATTATAGGTAAGTATCCTTCTTTTAGGTATAAATGAAATAATGGTAATGGTTGAAATTGCATAACAAAATTATCTGCAATCGACTTATGATTATTAATAATATCTGATAATTTTATGATTTCAAAATCAATATTATGTTTTAGTTTCAGATATTCTCTAAATGACATACCGGGAAAATCGTATGTAATCACACGACGGCTAAGATCCGATTCTCCTTTATAAATTTCGAGTGCTGAAGATGCACTAAAAACAACATTTAAGTCAGGAAAACCGTCATAAATAACTTTGAGTTCACGCGACCAATTTTCGTATTTATGTACTTCATCAATAAATAAATATCGTCCACCATATTGATAATATTCCTGTACAGTTTCAAAAAGAGAAGATTGTTTGTAAAAATACGGGTGATCCATTGTGATATAAAACGGGTTTGTTTTTTTATCGGCATTATATTTTAGATGCTGTAACATAATAGTAGTTTTGCCAGCACCGCGAGGACCTTTCAAGCCAATCATACGAGTGTTCCAGTCAATTCTATCATATATCGAACGGTAAAATTTATTGTTTACCTGTTTGATAAGAGTTATTTGGTAATCCTGTAAATTTTTATTCATATTGTCTATATTTGATTACAAATAAAATAATTAATTGTCAATTTTAGGGGACAAATATACAAAATATTGTACATATTAATGGACAAAATAAAATATTTTTTCAGGTCGCTCCGCTGGAGCTTATTATTTATATGATAAATTTCTTGCTTTTGGCTGTTGTCTGTTGGCTTTTGGAAAAAATATTTCATTCCTTTCTGATAATAATTTAAGAAATATCACCCAAGATTATTAATACTCTATTTTTTTAGGATAAAAAAAACCCTACCGAAGCAGGGTTAAAGTACTTTCGTACTACGGCATATAGCCTTATTGTGATAAGATTTTAATGGAATTAAAAAAATCTTTGAACAAAGATATAACATATGTTGTTTAATTCCAAATTTTTTTTGTAATTTTATGTAAAAAATTTTAAACTAAAATATTATGGCAAAAATATTAGGATTAGACCTCGGAACAAACAGCATTGGATGGGCTGTAGTGGAAAAGAAAAAAGACGATAATAATAATGAATATAAAACAACATTAAAAGAAAAAGGAGTTGTAATATTTTCTGAAGGTGTAAAGATTGATAAAGGGAATGAAAGCTCAAAAGCAGCAGAACGAACCGGTTTTAGAAGTGCAAGAAGATTAAAGTTTCGCAGAAAAATAAGAAAATATGAAACATTAAAGGTGCTTATTAATAATAATATGTGTCCCTTGTCAATTGAAGAATTGGAAAAGTGGAGAAATTATAAAAACCCAAAAACAAATAAAACGGAAGTTTTCAAACATTACCCTATAAGCAAAGATTTTATTGATTGGCTTCAAACTGACAATTTTGGAGAAAAAGAAAACCAAGAACATAAAATAATTAGAAAAAACCAAGAGCATAATCCTTATTATTTCAGAGATAAAGCTTCAAGAGTAAAAGTTTCAAAACATGAATTAGGCAGGGCATTATATCATATTACTCAACGCAGAGGATTTTTAAGCAATAGGCTTGAACAAAGCGACGATAATATTATTGAAGAATATAAAGAAAAAATTGAGGAGATTGTAGAAAACACTAATGATAGTAAAAAATTATTAGAAAATACAAATCAAATATTTGAAGCATTTGAATTTGAAGAAAAAAAAGAAAAAGATTTAGATGCTACGGAAAAGAAATTAAATAGGACAAGAAAATATATTATTCGAGTTATAGAAAATAAGGTAAAGGATATAAACTATTCATCATTTAGTGAACAAAAAGAAGCAATTATAAATTATATAACCAAGCCTGAAAACTTAGGTCCGGTAAGAGGCGGAATAAAAACTATAACCACTAAAATTGAAGATGCAGGTTGTAAAACTTTAGGTCAATATTTTTGGGAATTATATAAAAAGGATAGAAACGATTCAAAATATAAAATTAGAGGAAAATATACAGCAAGAGAAGAACATTATTTGCATGAATTTGAAGAAATATGTAAAACACAAAAGATTGAAGGAATAAAGGAAAATGAAAAAAGTCCTGACAAAAAATATTTTGGAATTGTAAATGAACTATATGATGCAATATTTTTCCAACGACCATTAAAATCTCAAAAAGGTTTGGTTGGTTATTGTTCTTTTGAAAAAAACAAAGCTCGTTGCTCTGTGTCTCATCCATTGTTCGAAGAATTTAGGATGTGGAGTTTTATTAATAACATTAAAATTAAGACACCAACCGATGAAAAATTACGAGTATTATATAAAACAGAAAAAGAAAAAATAATACCTAAATTCTACAGAAAAAGTAAAGCTCATTTTGATTTTATAGATATTATTAAAGAACTTAAACCAAAAGATAACACTTATGCTTTTTATAAAGATAAGGAAGCTAAAAATGTAGATTATGTATTCAATTTTAAAGATAATACAACTGTTAGTGGATGTCCTACTTCGGCAAATCTAAAAAGTATTTTTGGAGATAATTGGAAAACAATTTCGTTTAAATACAAAACTGTAAATAAAAAAGGGGAAATAAAAAATAGAAATGTTGATTACCATGATTTATGGCATGTGTTATCAACTTTCACGACTAATGACAAACTAAAAGAATTTGCCATTGGGAAATTGAAGCTTGATAATAATTTAGCAAACAAGTTTAGTATAATTTCTCTTAAAAAAGACTATGCATCTTTAAGTCTTGCTGCAATAAAAAAAATATTACCATATCTTGAAAAAGGATTAATATATTCTCATGCTGTTTTTATGGCTAATGCGGAGAAAGTAGTTGATGAAAATATTTGGAAAAATGAAACTAAAAGGAATGAATTACAAAACGCAATAAAACAAGTAATTGAAAATAATGCCTTAGAAAATCAAATAACACAAGTAATTAATGGATTAATAAAGAATTGTAAAAAACCGGATAATAATTTTACATATAACGAGAGTTTGTGTATTAACCCCACGAAGTTATTAAATAAATTGCTTGTTGTTCAGTTT
>CAYLPA010000288.1:0-3732 GCA_964385385.1 uncultured Saprospiraceae bacterium
ACAAGAAAAAGATTCTCAATATTATTTTTCATTTTAAAGGCAAGGTCTTTTATGGTGGCAGCATCGAGGCTAACTTTATGAGCAATAAAATTCACACCATTTATTTCTTCCTTTAAATCAAACATTTCTTTTTTGATGTTTGTTGCAATTTGACGACTTAAATCCAATACCTGTTTTTGCAAAAGGTTCTTTTGCTCAAACACATGTTGAACACCTTTCACAATATCTTTTTGGCTTTTAAGCATTGCTTTAAGCTTGCTGATAACATCCGATTGAAGATTAATAAATTCTTCGGCTTCGGTTCCTGTTATTGCTTCGATTCTGCGAATTCCTGCTGCTATTGCACTTTCGGAAATAATTTTAAAGAACCCAATTTGTCCTGTTGCCTTAACATGAATTCCACCACAAAGTTCAATAGAATCATCGAATTTTATCACCCTAACCAAATCACCATATTTCTCGCCAAACAAAGAAATTGCACCCATTTCCTGAGCTTTGTTCATAGGAATAGCTCTTTTCTCATCAATCGTAATATTTTTACGAATATTTTGGTTTACAATTTTTTCAACTTGTCGAATTTCTTCAGCACTAACTTTCTGAAAGTGCGAAAAATCAAATCTTAAATTATCATAATGAACAAGAGAGCCTTTTTGCTCGACATGTTTTCCCAACACTTGACGCAAAGCATTATGCAAAAGATGAGTTGCTGTATGATTGCAAGAAATTGCATTACGTCTTTCAATATCAACAACCGCATTAAAATCTGCAGAAATGTTTAGAGGTAATTTTTCAACGATATGAATATTTGTGTTATGTTCTTTAACCGTGTCAACAATATTGATTTTCTCATCGATGCTGGCAATATATCCTGTATCACCAATCTGTCCTCCCGATTCGGCATAAAAAGGTGTGTAGTTGAAAACGAGCTGATAGAAGTTTTTACCTTTAGATTTTATTTTTCTGTGTCTTGTAATTTTTATTTTGCTTTCGCTATAATCGTATCCTACAAATTCTTCAACATCATCATCTAATAAAACAATCCAGTCTTCGGCTTCGATAATTGCAGCATTTCGTGAACGGTTTTTCTGTTGGCTCATTTCATCGTCAAATTCTCGTTTGCTAACAATCAAATCATGTTCTTTGAGAATTAATTGAGTAAGGTCAAGCGGGAAACCATAAGTGTCATATAATTCAAAAGCCACTTTGCCTGAGATAACTTTATAATTTTTTTGTTTAGTGTTTTTAATAACATCGTTCAAAAGATTGATGCCAATTTCAAGAGTACGAATGAAAGAAAGTTCTTCTTCGGTGATAACTTTTTTAATTAGTTCCTTTTGCTTTTCTATTTCGGGAAATATTTCGCCCATTTGTTTTACAAGCTCGGGAACCAATTCATTAATAAACGGATTTGTAAAACCAAGGAATGTATAACCATATCTTACTGCCCTTCTGAGAATTCTTCTAATGACGTAACCGGCTTTAATATTTGAAGGCAACTGCCCGTCAGCTATAGCAAAAGCAATTGCTCTTAAATGGTCGGCAATAACACGCATTGCAATATCAACATCTTTGTTTACACCATATTTTTTCCCGGTCATTTTTGTTAATTGCCCAATAAGTGCTTGGAAAACATCAGTGTCGTAATTCGATTTTACATCTTGCAACACCATACAAAGTCGTTCGAGTCCCATGCCTGTGTCAACGTGTTTTGAAGGTAACTGAACAAGTTTTCCGCTCGAAAGACGGTTAAATTCAATAAAAACAAGATTCCATATTTCAATAATTTCAGGGTGGTCTTTATTTATTAAATCTTTTCCGTCAATTTTCTTTTTTTCGGCATCTTTACGTATGTCAATATGAATTTCGGAACATGGTCCGCAAGGTCCTGCTTCGCCCATTTCCCAGAAATTATCTTTCTTGCTTCCCCAAATAATTTTTTCTTCAGGGATTAACTTTTTCCAGTAATTATATGTTTCCATATCTTTTGGAAGATTATCTTTTTTATCTCCCCCGAAAACTGTAACATATAAATTGTTTTTATCAATTTTATAAACTTCGGTTAATAATTCCCAAGCCCACTCAGTAGTTTCTTTTTTGAAATAACCTTCTTCCAGACGTGAAGGGTCGCCGAAAGACCAATTACCAAGCATTTCAAACATTGTATGGTGATAGGTGTCGTGTCCGACTTCATCTAAATCGTTATGTTTTCCTGATACTCTTAAACATTTTTGAGTGTTTGAAATGCGACAGGATTTTTCCATTCTATTGCCAAGAAAAATATCTTTGAATTGGTTCATCCCTGCATTAGTAAACATTAATGTCGGGTCATTTTTTATGACCATAGGAGCAGATGAAAATAATTCATGATTTTTTGATTTAAAAAATTCTAAAAATGTTTTTCTTACTTCTGATGACTTCATATTATGTTTGTAATTTATTCGTATTTTACGAATTAATAAATTTTAACATTTTAATTTTATTGCAAATTTAGTTTATTTAATTAATTTTGTGCTTTTTAAAAATTTCATGCTTTCTTTATTAAATTTCTATGGCAAAAGTAAAATATCATTTTGATAGAAAATCACTTGAGATTGAAAAAATTAAAATTACTTCTAAAGATAGATTAGTAAAAGTATTAAGAATTTTTGCAATCGGGCTTGTTTTTTCTGCTGTTGTAATGTTAATTGCCTATACTTTTTTTCCCTCACCAAAAGAAAAAGCTCTTCAGCGAGAAATTGCACAATACGAATTTCAATATAATGTTCTGAATGATAAATTGAACAGAATGTTAGTAGTTTTAGATGATATTCAAAAAAGAGACGATAATATTTATCGTGTGATTTTTGAAGCAGAACCTGTTCCTGCCAACGAAAGACAAGCAGGTTTTGGAGGTGTTGACAGATATGAAAAATTACAATCTTACGATAATTCAAAATTAATTATTGAAACAACAAAAAAACTTGATAAAATATCGAGACAATTATATGTTCAATCAAAATCCTTTGATGAAGTTTTTGAGATGGCTAAGAAAAAGAAAGAAATGCTAATTTGCATTCCTGCTATTCAGCCAATTTCAAATAAAGATTTAAAACGTATTGCGTCAGGTTTTGGATACAGAATACATCCGATTTATAAAACCCTTCGCATGCACACAGGAATAGATTTTTCAGCACCAAAAGGAACTCCTGTTTATGCTACAGGAAATGGTACTGTTAGAAACAATAGAAAAGGTATGAGAGGGTATGGAAAATTTTGTATGATTGACCACGGTTATGGATACAAAACTTTATATGCTCACTTGTCTAAGGTAATTGTTAGGTCAGGACAAAAAGTGAAAAGGGGTGAGATAATCGGCTATGTTGGAAGTACAGGACTTTCTGTTGCCCCACATCTTCATTATGAAGTTAGAATTAATGATAAACCTGTTAATCCTGTTCACTATTTTTTCAACGACCTAACACCTAAAGAATACGAAAAAGTAATTGAAATTTCGTCGAAAATAAATCAAGCATTATCATAATTTTATATAAAAATTAGTTTAAACATCATGTCAAAAGAAATAAAAAAAATTTATTATTCAATTGGTGAAGTTGCTAAAATGTTTAATGTAAACACTTCTCTTATTCGTTTTTGGGAAAAGGAATTTGATATTATAAAACCCAAAAAAAATAATAAAGGTAATCGTTTGTTTACTCAACAGGATGTTGACAATTTTTATATAATTTATCATCT
>CAYLPA010000289.1:0-3725 GCA_964385385.1 uncultured Saprospiraceae bacterium
TTTTGCTATGCAAACATTAATTAATTTTGCGGGAATTGAAAATATTTCTAATTCAGGTATAAGTTTTAACCCTTATGATACAACAAAAAATGCAAGATTTAATATTCCAATGTATGATGTTTCAACAAAGACTACTCCAGGAGGATATCATTCAATTAATGGTGTTGTTACAGGAGATAGTGTTCTTGTTTTTGGAGAACATTATTTTATAGAACCCCAGAATGATACACATGTTGTTCCGGGTAATTGGAGCATGAATCCTAATTCATACGCAAATTTAGAAAGAAGGGCATATATTTGGAGTAATACTTGGCAAACTTTCAAATTTAGTAATGTTAGTCCAATAAAATTTAATTTGACAAATGGAAATCCTATTGTTACACAAACCTATCCAAACCTCGTAACAACCCGACAATTAGTTCCAATAAACCCGACAGCCACTTTACCAGGAGATACTTTGATTAATTATAATGTAAATATTAATCCGGACCCCGCTTCTATTGGAATGGTTCCTACAAATGTTAGTCAGGGAGCTGATTGGTTTTACAGTGATTCTACTACACAAGTTACGAACGGAAGTTATGAGCAAGTTAATTTTGATGTTTATAGAACTTTCACACTCAAGCCGTGGCACAAATATACTGACACCAGCAATGCTGTTCAAAAGGAGTATCCGTATAACTGGTTAAGCACAATTGCAGGCATTGATACAATTAAAATACGGGATATAGAATCTCCTGTTTTTGTCTCTTTGCCTTCAAAAGTTACAGCCCCTTATAATGCACCTATCGCTCATCCCAATAATCCTGTTGTTACGGATAATTCAAACTTAGGTGTTGCAATTAATTATACAGATTCAATTGCCCAAGATTCTGACACAACAAAATGTGAGCATTATCAATATGATGTTTATACCAATTGGACTGCAACAGACACCTCTGGAAATATCTCTGATACCTCCAATATTTCTGTTTCCGTTATTAAACCAAATTCAATAATTTATACTTATGTTCCTAAAGATACAATAGTAAATAAATATGCAGATACAAGTGTAACTGCTCTTGGTTCTGCTACAGCTTATGACACTCTAATGACAGGATGCAATGTTGATATAACTCATAAAGATAGTTTAGTCGAATACACTTCGACCTATGAAAAATGGGCAAGAATTTGGACAGCAGAAAATGATTGTAATCAAAAACAAAAATACATACAAAACATTACAAGAGATTTAACAGGCGGGATAGATGAATATTCTCAGAAATCTTTTGAAAAATTATATCCAAATCCAACAAAAGGAATTATTAACTTAGAAGGAAAAGTCAGAGGTTCTGAAAAAATACACTGGGAAGTTTATAACTTGCAAGGAAAATTAATGGATAACGGAACAGAAGAAGTTTTTGGAAAATTTAAAGAAAATATTGATTTGTCAGAATTTAAAAATGGCATGTATTTCCTTAAATTAAATTTCGGAAGTATTATTCAAAGTTTTAAAATTGTAAAGAACTAATCCTGCATTCAACAACCTGCCCGTCCGTAGCTTTAGCGTAGGCTGGTTTAACAATTCAACAATATTTAACAATTCAAAAAAATTGGATATTTAGAAAAATATATCTAATTTTGAACAAATATAAAATGTTGCATCCTAATATTATATATGATGAAACTAGAAAAAATTATTAAAAATTTGAAAAAAGGATTATTGATAACAGCTGGCTTTGTTCTTCCAAGTTTGGCTATGGGACAGAGTTTTTATGGGGACCAAGTTTTGAATCCTGGAGCTCAACCTAATGTTAAGACTGGTGGACAATTCACTTTAGATTATTACGGTTCTGGAGATGCAGATGGAAATGATACTTTAAATTGGAATGATTATATTTTGATGAATTCTAATGTTCAAAATGATAGAACAGATATTAATGGAAATGGGGTTAAAACAGATGCAAATGATAAACAACTATTATCTAATTTATTAAATGGTCAAATAAAATATCTTCCTGCTCACTGGGATCTTTTACAAACAAAATTGGAGAGGGAGAGTTGGTTAACAAAAACTTTGGCAATTGATTCCACAGATTTAATTCCTTGGACTCCTTCATTTGACTGTACTAATTTTGCTATGCAAACATTAATTAATTTTGCGGGAATTGAAAATATTTCTAATTCAGGTATAAGTTTTAACCCTTATGATACAACAAAAAATGCAAGATTTAATATTCCAATGTATGATGTTTCAACAAAGACTACTCCAGGAGGATATCATTCAATTAATGGTGTTGTTACAGGAGATAGTACACTTAATTTTAATGGCTATTATTTTATAGAACCTCAAACTGATGCACATGTTACTCCAGGAAATTATTCTATGAATCCTAATTCATATGCAAATTTAAAAAGATTTTCTTATATTTGGAGTAGCATTTTACAACAAGATATTTATTCGGATATAAGTCCTATAAATTTTAATTTGACAAATGGGAATGCCAATATATCTTGGCAATATCCAAACCTCGTAACAACCCGTCAATTAGTTCCAATAAACCCGACAGCCACTTTACCTGGAGATACTTTGATTAATTATAATGTAAATATTAATCCGGACCCCGCTTCTATCGGAATGGTTCCTACAAATGTTAGTCAGGGAGCTGATTGGTTTTACAGTGATTCTTCTACACAAGTTATGAATGGCGATTATAACCAAGTTAATTTTGATATTTATAGAACTTTTACACTCAAGCCGTGGCATAAATATACTGACACCAGCAATACAGTTCATAAAGAATATCCTTACCATTGGTTAAGCACTGTTGCAGGTTTTGATACAATTAAAATACGGGATATAGAATCTCCTTTTTTTGTCTCTTTGCCTTCTAAGGTTACAGTTTCTTATGGTGCATCTATCGCTCATCCTAACAATCCTGTTGTTACGGATAATTCAAACTTAGGTGTTGAAATTAATTATACAGATTCAATTGCCCAAGATTCTGACATAACAAAATGTGAGCATTATCAATATGATGTTTATACCAATTGGACTGCAACAGATACCTCTGGAAATATCTCTGATACTTCCAATATTTCAGTTTCCGTTATTAAACCAAATTCAATAATTTATACTTATGTTCCTAAAGATACAATAGTAAATAAATATGCAGATACAAGTGTAACTGCTCTTGGTTCTGCTACAGCTTATGACACTCTAATGACAGGATGCAATGTTGATATAACTCATAAAGATAGTTTAGTCGAATACACTTCGACCTATGAAAAATGGGCAAGAATTTGGACAGCAGAAAATGATTGTAATCAAAAACAAAAATACATACAAAACATTACAAGAGATTTAACAGGCGGGATAGATGAATATTCTCAGAAATCTTTTGAAAAATTATATCCAAATCCAACAAAAGGAATTATTAACTTAGAAGGAAAAGTCAGAGGTTCTGAAAAAATACACTGGGAAGTTTATAACTTGCAAGGAAAATTAATGGATAACGGAACAGAAGAAGTTTTTGGAAAATTTAAAGAAAATATTGATTTGTCAGAATTTAAAAATGGCATGTATTTCCTTAAATTAAATTTCGGAAGTATTATTCAAAGTTTTAAAATTGTAAAGAACTAATCCTGCATTCAACAATTTGACAATTTAACAATTTAGCAATTCAACAAAATTTAACAATTCAAAAAAATTGGATGTTTAGAAAAATATATCTAATTTTGAACAA
>CAYLPA010000290.1:0-3702 GCA_964385385.1 uncultured Saprospiraceae bacterium
TTTATTATTAGAGTTTCGGTATAACGGTAAATTGTATGAGTAGTGTCAGATTGCGTGGTACTTTCCTGTCAAATCGTTATAAATTTTGAGTCGGTTAACAAGCTTAAAATTCGCTACTATCCCTGCTATTACTTATACAAAATGTTACAAGCTGATTTTCTTCAAAATTGTTATATTTTCATTATATAATATTTTCCAATCCTTTGAGTGCTCTAATTCAATAATATTTGAATCAAATTCTTCTTTTGTCAAAGGATAACAGTTTTCATTTTTAAAATAAATAATATAGTCCGCGTTTTTTATAATTGGAAATTGATAAATATTTTTCCGTAATGATAAATGTGGTACAAAAGGTGATTGGGCACTTACTATTGCATCTTTGGGTATTTTTGATAGCTGTCGATGTACGCTTATTACATCGTAATCTTTTTTATAGTGCCCTTTTTGATAAAATCTAATTCGTGACTTATCAGTAAAGCAAATTGTATTATCCATTGTTCTAAATGTTGAAGCTATTGTGAAAAATAATATAATAACAGACATGCCTTTAATAAGTTTCACTCTATTAAATTCAGATATTACCATAAATATACCTATAGCCATTATTGGAGCAAATTCGATGTTATATTGACCTCCAATACCCCAAATAGAATTGTTATCATGAAAAAGTTTCTGAAAATAAATTGGCACCAACATCAATATATATTGGGGTTTTTTAATTAGTAATGGCAACCCCGAAGCGAAAAGTATAATGTGTAGTTCTGTTTTTACAAAGTCGCCATGTACACTATTGTTGTGATTAGTAAAAAGTATTTTAAAGTTATCAATTGGATTAGTCAATAAAGATTTAAATGCATCGAAAGTATTATTGCCTATAGAAGAATATAAAAATCCACTATATTCATTTGTAGCTGAAAAGTATGGTATTATAAAAGAGATAACAGCTATAAAATATATAAGCGAAATACATGAAAGCAATAACAAATGGTAAACTTTTTTAGTATTATTTCTATATTCAATTACTAGACCTAAACAGATGAAAAAGACCCATAAAGAAATGTTTTCTTGAGACACTAACATTAAAACAAGGAGGAAGGTTGATAGTGCTTTTTTGTTGAGGCGTACTGAGATAAAAAACCATGGCACAATACAGCTGGCAATTACAACACTATGATAGTCAAATGAAAGAGCTCCAAAAACCCCGAAAAAAGAATAGAAATAAATGGTGGCTAGTATAGGTATAATTTTGTTTTTACTCCTGCTTAGTTCAAAAAAATTGTATACACCGATTCCTCCTATTATGAGGGCAATAATTTGAACTATTAATAGTGAATACGTGCCAAATAGATATATTAAAGGAGAAAAAAGGATTAAGTATAAATCAAAATGCCCACCAAGAAGTATTTCATAATATTCCTTAATCATAGTACTATCTGCCAGTTGAAAATGAGCATACTTGAATAATGCATTGGTATATAAACCTAAATCTAAAGCATATGTCCTGAAACAATAATGGTTTACCAGGGAAATTAATGAATACAAAATCCCAAAAGAAAAACTTATTAATAATATTTTTTTATGTTTCTTTATTAATTCCATTCTTAAATTTGTTTGTAACAATGAGTGTAAGTTTTTGTAGCGGATTCTCGGAGTGATTTTCTGTCCGAAAGGACTGAAAACGATGCGGGAATCTGCTGTTCGAATACCACCGAACCGCTATAAAATTTACACTGTGTTGTAGCCAGTGCATTAATCTTTATCCTTTGTTTATTTGTATAAATCCACTTATTATTGGCTCTGCTTTTTCCAAATCAGACTCCAAAATATATAGATCAATTGCAGTGGGTCCTCCGCCAGAAAATCCTGCTACAACTCCTGAATTGAAATCATTTTGGATTAAAGCTGTTATTCCATTTTGAACTAATTCTTCTTTAAGAAGGTTTACTTTTAATTCCGTACCTGAATATACTCTTACAATTTTATTTTTATCTTCCATTGTGTTAGCTTTTAATAAATTTATTAGAAGTCCCCTATAGCAAATTAATAATTAGGCTAATTTAATTAAAAATACAAAATCAATTAATATCATGTCTTTATTTTTGTATAAATTATCAATTTTACCAATCAAATCTTCTATTCATTGTTGAGGGTTCTTTATGCATTGGCTACAACGTTTTTAATGAATTGCGTTTCTTATGATTTTTATTTTTTGTTGGCAAATCGTTATTTACAACTTCAATACTTTATAAGAATTTTGCCAACCGTCGCTGTTAATCCTTATAAAGTACATTCCTGATGGTTGTTCGGTTAGATCTAGTATTTTTCCATCAAGTTTTAGTTCAATTAATTGTCCTGTCGAATTGTAAACAGAAATACTTGATCTTTCAACATCAAGAGGTAATGTTAAGTATCCACGGGTGGGATTTGGGAATATATTAATTTTTTTGTTTGGATATTCATAAATAGATACTGTTGATTCCGATGTCTGACAACTTGCCATATCTGTAAAATTACTGCTGGGGAATGATATCGGGTTTCCTAGCTGAGCCGAGCCTCCATTAATAATAACAGGAAAAATGGAGTCTTGAATTGTTCCCAAGTAAAGCGTGTCGTTAAGAAAGAATGATCCATATCCCTGTATGTCATTTTGAAAGGAGTATGAATTGACTTTTCCACTTTGATTGTACACCTTCAAACTATCAACATTTCCGGGCATCGGTCCTATGAAAACCCATGCTTGACCTAAGGTATCTACTCCAATATCAGCCGTGCCAGCAAAGAATTCACCTTGTAAAGAATCTATCGTCAGTAAATTCGTTCCATCCCAATATTTAATGATTTGGATGACCGCTCCTTCAACCATATAATATTGATCGTTGAGATGCCCTCCATTATTATCTATTGAATAAGATGTCGGGATGTTAATCCAACCAGTATCTGGTTCGTAATAAGTAACTCCAAGTGGTGAATAACTGTTAGAGAAGAATTTGGGATCATTACTATCCCCGCAATAACTTAAACTTGTGCCGCCTCCAGATATTATGGTGTCACCACCAAGGATAGTTCCATTTATTAAACTCCATTGTTGGATGTATCCATCTGCGGTTATCGTCCAGAAATCAGTAGTGCAGTCTGATGTGAAATTTTTTAAACTAGCATTTACTGAGTTTTGACTGAATAATGTGAATGTATTAAAAATGATCAGAGTTATAAATAATACTTTTTTCATGTGATTATATATATGTGTGCTAATTTGTAAATAAAAGCAATTGCTTTTATTTTTATTATATTTTTTTCTCAAAGTTAAATTATTCCTCCAATATAGCGGAATAAATTAAGATTTTTATTAATCACTATTGTATAATGTATCCAATGGATTTTTAAATTTACTTATATCTGTCTAAGCAGCATTTTTTGCAATATCTTCCCTGCTGCCCTACGAATCCTTTCGTGTGGCTTAATGATTATTATATCTTTAAATCATTTCTTGTAAATACATCTAAACAATTTACAAAGCAAAACTAATAAAATAAACTCCCTCAGGATTTTGTAATTGCAGCTCATAAAACAAAGTTAATAATAATTCTTTTTTTTCTTTCTTAATTTGTCAAGCTTATATTTTAAACTCTTACCATACGAAAGGATTTGTGTGGTAGCAAGGTGTAAGGCACGGATTGCAAATTCTCGCCAGCTGTGATTCGC
>CAYLPA010000291.1:0-1840 GCA_964385385.1 uncultured Saprospiraceae bacterium
TAAAACGTCATAGTGTTAGCGAAGTTGTGGATTTTATTTTATCATTAGAAAATGATTCTAAAATATTAATAAACACATATCTCAAGAAAAAACAAAAAAGAAATTTTCAGGAGCAATTGAATGTCTTATTACAGCAAGGATTTTCAAGAATATTTTTTAAGGGTGAAATTATTAGAATTGATGATGTTCTTGAAAATAAAAATTATAATGATTTTACTGATGATGTATATATTGTTGTTGATAGAATTATTATTAAGAAAAATGATAATGAATTAAAATCAAGAATTGCCGATTCGGTTCAAACTGCTTTTTATGAAGGTGAAGGAAGTTGTATAATAGAAATAATTAATGGTGAGAAAAATTCACAGCATGTTTTTTCCAATAAATTTGAAGCAGACGGAATTACTTTTGAAGAACCTTCTGCAAATCTTTTCAGCTTCAATAATCCTTATGGTGCATGCAAAAAATGCGAAGGTTTCGGAAGTATGATTGGAATTGATGAAGATTTAGTTATTCCAGATAAACGCTTGTCAATTTTTGATGGAGCTGTTACTTGCTGGAAAGGCGAAAAGATGGGTGAATGGAAAAATGTTCTTGTGATGAATGCCTACAAGTTTGATTTTCCAATTCATAAACCATATTATGAATTAACTCAAAAACAAAAAGACATACTCTGGAAAGGAAATGAATATTTTGGTGGATTAAATGATTTTTTTGATTTTGTTGAGAGACAGGCTTATAAAATTCAATATAGAGTGATGCTGGCACGCTATCGTGGGAAAACTGTTTGTTCAGAATGTAATGGAACAAGGTTGCGAAAAGATGCTTTGTATGTTAAAGTTGCTGATAAATCAATTTCAACACTTGTTTTGATGCCTTTAAGCAAACTGCTTTTATTTTTTAAAAACATTAAATTGACTGAGAATGAAAAACAAATTTCAAAAAGGATAATTGTTGAAATAATAAGTCGTTTGCAATTTCTTGAAAATGTTGGTTTAGGCTATTTAACTCTTAATAGATTATCTTCAACATTGTCGGGTGGAGAATCGCAACGTATAAATCTTGCAACTTCATTAGGAAGCACACTTGTCGGTTCAATGTATATTCTTGATGAACCAAGTATTGGATTGCATCCAAGAGATACAAACCGCCTGATAAAAATTTTGATTCAACTACGTGATTTTGGAAATACGGTTATTGTTGTTGAACACGAAGAAGAAATTATTAAATCGGCAGACCAGATTATTGACATCGGACCAAAAGCAGGAATCCACGGGGGTGAATTGATTTTTCAGGGAACATATAGCGAAATATTAAAAGATGAAAAAAGCATAACAGCCCAATATCTTACTAATAAACTACAAATTAAAGTACCTGAAAATAGAAGGCAATGGAATAATTTTATTGAAGTTTTTGGTGCTTACGAAAATAATCTTAAAAGAATAAATGTAAAATTTCCATTGAATACCATAACAGTAGTTACAGGAGTTAGTGGTTCGGGAAAAACATCACTTGCCAAAACAATTCTTTATTCTGCTTTGAAAAAAATATATGATGGTTCTGGTGGATATACTGGACATTACGAAAAAATTGAAGGTGATTTAAAATCTTTGGGAGGTGTTGAACTAATTGATAGATATCCCATAGGAAAATCATCTCGCTCAAATCCTGTAACATATATTAAAGCTTATGATGATATCCGTACAATTTTTGCTTCTCAAAAACTTTCGAAAATGAGAGGCTATAAACCCGGTTATTTTTCTTTTAATATTGAAGGTGGAAGATGCGAAGAATGTCAGGGAGATGGAAGGGTGAAAATTGAAATGCAATTTATGGCTGA
>CAYLPA010000291.1:1940-3698 GCA_964385385.1 uncultured Saprospiraceae bacterium
ACAACCGGATTACATTTTCACGATATAAATAAATTACTCTCAGCTTTTGACGCTTTAATAATAAATGGGCATTCAATAATTATTGTTGAACACAATACTGAAATAGTTAAATGCGCTGATTGGATAATTGATTTAGGACCAGAAGGAGGAGAAAATGGAGGATATGTAATTTTTGAGGGTACTCCCGAAGAACTCGTGAAATGTGATAAATCTTATACAGGAAAATATTTGAAAGGAAAATTGTAAGTTTAAGTTGAAATATTCTTCAAAATATTTCTGTAACCACTGATTTTATTAACTATTTGTCGTTAATAAGTTTTTATTATTTTTATTATTTTTATTTGCTGTTTATATATTTTTGTATAATACAAAATCTGTTTTTATGCCATCAACAAATTATACAGAAGATAGTGTCCGTTCGCTTGATTGGAAAGAACATATCAGGCTGCGTCCCGGTATGTATATTGGCAAACTCGGTGACGGTGCATCAAAAGATGATGGAATTTATGTGCTCATAAAAGAAGTTGTTGATAATTCTGTTGATGAATTTGTAATGGGCTTTGGAAAGAGTATTGATGTTACAATAAAAGACAGGCAAGTAGTTATTCGTGATTATGGAAGAGGAATTCCTTTAGGAAAAGTGATTGATTGTGTTTCAAAAATAAATACTGGTGCGAAATACGATACAAAAGTTTTTAAAAAAACTGTCGGTTTAAATGGAGTTGGAACAAAGGCAGTAAACGCTTTGTCTGGATATTTCAAAACTCAATCAGTAAGAGAGGGCAAAACTAAAATAGTTGAATATGAACAAGGAGTTCTAAAAACTGAAAGTAAAAATCAAAAATGTGATATTCCAGATGGAACAATAACAACTTTTATCCCTGATTACGACATTTTTGGCAATTTTCATTATATTAGTGAATACATTGAAAAATTACTGTGGAATTACGTGTTTCTAAACAAGGGACTAACCATCAATTTTAATGGAACAAAAATTTATTCCAAAAATGGTTTGCTTGACCTGTTAAACAGAAATATTGATGATGATATTCTTTATCCGATTATTCACATAGAAGAAGAAGACTTTGAGTTTGCATTTACTCATAACGCAAAAAAATATAATGAAGAATATTATTCTTTTGTTAATGGACAACATACCATTCAGGGAGGAACTCACCTAACAGCTTTTCGTGAAGCAATTGTTAAAACCATCCGTGATTTTTATAAAAAAGATTTTGAACCGCAAGATATTAGGTCATCTATTATTGCTACTTTAAGTATTAAAATTCAAGAACCGGTTTTTGAATCTCAAACAAAAACAAAATTAGGTTCACTGCATATCGAACCAAATGGCACTACCGTTAGAATTTACATTAACGATATCGTAAAAAGAAATCTTGATAATTACCTGCACATGAACCATGAAACTGCAGAAGCTCTTTTAAAGAAAATCATGCAGTCGGAAAAGGAACGTAAAGAAATGGCAGGTATAAAAAAACTTGCCAGAGAAAGTGCTAAAAAAGCCAGTTTGCATAACAAAAAACTTAGAGATTGCAGGCTTCATTATAATAATGGAAGTGACCAAGGACTTGAAACCACTTTGTTTATTACCGAAGGAGATTCAGCAAGCGGTTCAATTACAAAATCACGCAATGTAAATATTCAGGCAGTTTTTAGCTTAAAAGGAAAACCATTAAATTGTTATGGGCTAAGTAAAAAAGTTGTTTATGAAAACGAAGAATTTAATTTGTTGCAAAC
>CAYLPA010000292.1:0-3675 GCA_964385385.1 uncultured Saprospiraceae bacterium
TCTTAATGAGAATCTTCCCGAAGATTTTGCTGAAAATTATTGTGTTTCTGTGGTTCAGGCTGTAAAGAAAATTGCTGATTGGGTAAACTCTAAATAGCAGAGAAACATTTAAAATATTACTAATTCAAACTAGTATTAAAACCTAACTATTTTTTTTCTTCTTCTTAACTTAAATGTATTGAAGTGCTTGCAATTTGTTAATGGTTAAATTAATTTAATTTAATCCGACAAAATATATTTGTGTTTTTTGTATAGGTCTAATGCATTTTAAAATTATAGTATTAACTTTGGAAATTGTTGATATAATTATTTAAAGGGAAAAAAGAAATTGCATTATACTTGAGATGTGTGAAATAAAAACATACAAACATGAAAAATATAATATCGCTATTAATTATTGGATTATTACTAAATTCTTGTAATTCAAAAAAAGAAGTTAGTTCTATTAATTCTGAAAATTGGGAAAAAAGGACAATTGATTATTGTTTAAGTGATTCACTTAAGTCAGGAACGACTTATTTGTCAGTTTATTCTCAGATTTATGGTATAACTGAGCACAGAACTCAGGATTTAACTGCAACGATAAGCATGAGAAATATAAATAGGTTTGATACGGTTTTTATCGAAAAAGCAGAATACCATAATACAAAAGGAGAATTAATCAGGACATATTTCGATAAACCAATTTTTGTTTGTCCAATGGAAACTGTTGAAATTGTTATTGATGAAATTGACAAAGAAGGTGGTACCGGAGCCAACTTTGTATTTGATTGGAAAATAAAGAGAGAATTAAATGAACCATTTTTTGAATGTGTAATGATTTCAACTTCAGGTCAGCAGGGTTTGTCATTTACTACTCAAGGAAAAAAGCTAAACTAATAGAGATATGTTTTACTCAATAAAGGCTAATGCTTAAATCACAACTTCAAGTTAGTTCAATGTTTTTTCATGTTACTATTTGTTAGAAAAACCATAAAAAGTAAATATTTGTATTTTGAAAAATTGCCAAAAAGTAAAATATTTATTCATCAGACAGAAGGATTTTGAATAAGTCTTATGCAATTTAAAATTAATGTTTTAACTTTGGAGGTTATTAACTGAATTATATAATGGAAATAAGCGGCAGTTCCGGTTATGCAATTGTTAGCAACAAGCCTAAGAAAAAAAAACACCGCGCACTAAATGAAACAAAATCCAAAATGAGTTATAACTTAATATCAGGGATGAGTCAACAGTATTTTCATACAATCCCAAGCGATACCGATTTAATCACAACAACTCCAACCAGAGAAGGGATTTTTAAATACTTGTCTCAAATTGGGTATGATAAATTCCCTGAATTTGTCTTAGATATTTTGACTAAAATAGATGGACATAAAGCACTTGATGTTACAGATGGGCAAGGTGATGAAAAACAAGATATTATTACATTAAATCAAAAAGGAGAACGATGCCTCACACAGTGTAAACATACAGTTAATTATAAATCTCATTATAATGGTGATGATTTAGATTTAATGGTTGCTGCATGTATGAGAAAGAATTGCAAGGAAGCTATATTTATTACCAACTCAGATTTGACACCACAGGGTAAAAAATATGTCACCGATGAGGAATATAACAGAGGATTTAATAATCCAGAGGATTGCCCAAGTATTGATTACTGGAATGGCTATAAGATTTGGGAAAAAATAAAGACAAGTCAAGATATAATTAATAAATGGTTTAGTGGATTAGGTCAAGTACATGGATTAAGAAGTTTCAAATTTGATTTAACTATTCAAGAATTACCCTTAAACAAACAAAACTATAATGAAAGTGATGCATTTGATAATTTATTAAGTGTACTTTCTGAATTGAACTGGATTGAGGAAATTAGCAAAGGATTGCATTATAAAGCAAACATTAATGAAGAACTACAAGTTAATATTAAAAGGTGGTTTCAATTTGCAGGAGGCTTAGATTTAAATTTCGTATTACCTGAAGATGATTTAGGTTTCTTTGATAGACCATTATTTGCTTTAACAATTGAAGTTGTATTAAATGATTCTAAAGAGAAGTACACTCCACAATTAATTCAAAAAACAATTATTCAAAAGCTTACCAATGATGTTCTAAAAAAGATAGATAAGAAAAAATGGTGGCACTTAACAGCTAGTCAAATTAAAAGCTTTATATATCTTCATGACATAAGTGAGCCTAGAGAAATTGACCTTACTTCTGCAAAGACTTTTATAAAAACTGAATTCGACTCAGTAATTGAAGAATTAGATTATTGTATGCTTTCTCAGAATGATTTTGACATTGACAAGCAAGAAGATGATGATATAGGATTACATAAAGAAACTGGAATTCAAGTTATACAAATGTTCGAGCAAAAGATTAATCCAGTAGAGCAATACAATCACCAGTTAATCCAATATCATAATTTAAAGAACGTTGTTGATTATAATTTCTATGCTATTAAAAACATTGAAAGTTCTTTAATTATGAGAGTTAGACGATTGCTTCATCATGAATGGGTTGCAATTCAGCAGAATGAAGATGTGTTAATTTGGGCAATACCCCCGACAGAAAAAGCTAATATTATACAGGATTGTCATAATAAGATTCGAACTTTAAATTTAACAATCTTGCAGGTTAGACAAAAAGACGCAAAGGATATACTTGAAAAATGTCAAAAGGATTTAGTTCCAAGTTCATGGATGTTTACTTCCAATATTTCACATTTGAGTTTTCCTATAATGTTGGATAGAAGAATATTTTGGTTGTCAAAAGAACTAGAAGTATCAAGCAAACATGATTTGAATAAGCTTATTGAATTACTTGAATATAAATACTCCTTTGAACATCAACATGGATTTGATAGTTTAATGGGGAATGATAATCAGCAAATTAATACAAAGGAGATTAAGGATATTCTTTTTGATGTTTTTACTTTTAGAGGAAGTCGAATGTTGGATATTTCAACATTTAAGAATCCTATTTCAATTAATATTCGATTTAAGGAGGGTCAATTGGGACAATCAAATGATTTAGCATTAAGTTGTATTGAGGAATTTAATACAATATATAAGGAAATTAGAAGTATTTTAAACTAAGTGTAAAAGGCCAGTTGCTAACAAAATATAAAAAAAATACGGGTTCATATTTAGCTTGAAAGCGTATTTGTACTTGGATTTACCGCAAATTAATTTCTTGTAGAAATGAATTTACTATATTGCACAAAAAATTAATTTACTATGAATAAACTGGTACAGAAAAAGTCATTAAAACCGTACATTTTTTTATATCAGTCGTCAGATTATCGAAAAAACAAAAAACTTTGCAAATTCTGGGATATTTTTAAAAGCATTAAAAGTGTTGTTTGAACAATAAAAATTTATTTATCAGACAAAAGGATTTTGAATTTTTCCCAATTATCATAAATCAGATAAACATTAAGAACAAAAATCACAAAAGAAAAAGTGCAATTTGACATGTCGTAAAAAATATGAAACAAAACAATGCCGAGAGAAAAAGGAACAAGCACTGTTAGTGCCAAAGGAACAAAGCGGTTTAGTATTAAAAATATTCCTACAATTATGATTATTCCTCCCAGAAATTCAAAGAAAAAACCAGTATTTGCCAAAGTAGAAATTAGCTCCTGAGTTCTTTGATTTATGAAATATATAT
>CAYLPA010000293.1:0-1761 GCA_964385385.1 uncultured Saprospiraceae bacterium
TAAATAAATAACCCGAAACTAGAGAGAAAGGAACATCTTCATCAAAACTTAGTGGGATATCGTTTGTTTGAGAGAATAGAATAGATGACCAAAGAAATATCAAAAATGAAATTATAAATGTTAATTTAATATGTTTCATGAAAATATTTTACTATCTTTTTGTAGAAGCTGAATAAGATTAATTAGATTTTTCTTCATATTTACTTTTTTCTATCATTCTTTCAATTTTAGAAGTGAAATCTTTTTTTGTATAAAGTTCACTCGCTGCTAATTTATCAGTTAAAGGAAATTCTAAAAAAATCTCATCTCCAACGAATTCTTCACTATTATCATTATCTATTGTAGCTCTGAGATTCTTTATTAAATCAGATATTTCTTCTTTTTTATTGCTTATTTCCAAGGAGCATTTTTTTTCATAATCCAAATATTCTTGATAACCCATATATCCAAGGGAAAAAGCTAAAATATGAGACAAACAATAAATTATAAAAAAAACGATTGGACAACCAAAAATCCCCAGAAGAATTCCTATAGCAATACCATCTACAAAACCTTTTACATTAACTTTATAAATAACAAACAAAATCCAAACAAAAGCTGCACCCCAGTATCCAATCTTTTTTTCAAATTCTTCAGGATTCTTTTTTTCGATTTCATTCATGAAATTATCATAAGATTGTAATGATGTTTCCAAATATTTTAATGATTTATTTATTCCTTTATATCTAATTTTTTTCCAAACTTGTTTGTTTACATTAAATTTCCAAGTATAGCGAATTTCAATAAGAAGATCTGCAATTCTATCAATCAGAGAAGAATCATTCGTGATAGGAATAATGAGTCCCTTTTTCCCCAAGTATGAAGCTTGAAGAGATTCACTATGGTTTTGATTCTGTTTATCTTCGTCAGAATAAATTGTTACGGAAGAATTTTTTGCTTTCGCTGTTATACCAACGGTCATTTTTTCAACATCAACTAAGCATTTAATATAAATAGTCCAATATTCACTGTTGCGATCGTTACCATTATTATAATAATCTGTGAATCTTGTTGATTCACCCTCTGAATCAAATTTTCCGTTTTCAAGATATTCTTTACCATCTTCATCCCTAATCCAGCAACCTTCAATACTCTTAAAATATCCCCATAAACGAGGAATTTTATCTACCCAATCAATTTCCCATTTCCAACCTTTAAATTTTCCATCATAATGAAGTTTATCTAAAGGATCTGGTAGTTTTTCAGCTTCAGCTTGCCGTTGTTTTTCTTTTGTTTTCTGTAGCAACTTCTCCATAAAAGGACCCACCTTCTTGTATATAGAATCACGCTTTTTCTGACGTTCTATTTTTTTTCTTTTTACAAGATCCTCTTTTGCTTTCTTCTCTGCATCCTTCTTTTTTTGTTCTTCTTCTATTCGAAGCTTTTCTCTCTCAATGAAATCCATTTTGTTTCTCCTAAAAAATCACATCTTTAAATTATTGTTATCTTTTCTTAAAATCCCAACATGCGTCTTTATCTGGTTCTGCACTCCAATGTTCTTTCAGACATTTTCCACTCCACGAACTTGTTTCATCCCAAAATATGCATTCTCTACATTTATGAACCATACCCCAACTTTCTACAATAGCTTTTTCAAAATCATCGCAGCTATAGTCATTCATTGAAACGACCTTATTCCTTTTTGTACACCAGCTTGTACTGCTGAAGAATCCGCTTTTCTCTTTGTAGAATTTACAATCTCTGCAATTTTTTGCCATTTTG
>CAYLPA010000293.1:1861-3660 GCA_964385385.1 uncultured Saprospiraceae bacterium
GAATCCGCTTTTCTCTTTGTAGAATTTACAATCTCTGCAATTTTTTGCCATTTTGAATACCTTTTGTTTAATCAAGATACTTACTTTTTTACAAACAATAAAGTATCTTGTAATTCAATACTGAATATAAATTATTCAGTATACTTTTAGATATGTACCACTTCCGTACTCGATATATAACCCGTCTTGGTATCTCGTCCATCTACATATATAGTTCCTTTTCCTGTTCCAATATTAAAATGTACCTCACCCTTATTATCTGTATATTGGCCAGAAACCGAACCACCTGAAATTAACCCTGAAAACATTAAAGATACTTTTGCACCTTTTACCGGATTTCCACTACTTTTAGATAACACTTTTACAGAAACCATATTAATCAACTCCTTTTTTGTTATTTTTTAAATTTAATTCATTCACCCAAATCTGTTCCGATTATCTTGTATAATTTGAAATGTGTAGGATGTATTTCAAAGGAAACACCTGTTGGTTTTTTAAATTGGGGATAACGAGCCATCAAAATTTCTTTATCATCAATAAATAATTTACATATAGCTCCCATTTTTCTAAAAGAAACTCTAATAATTTTACCAGCAACACATTGATATTCTTTGTTGGTATTATTCATTATGACTTCATTGCTGTGATAACCATCACCTATTTTGATAGTTACATTTCCTAATTTAACTAAATGCCATTGATGCATATGCCCTCTTGAACCACAATTAATTATCCATTCAAATTTAAAGTTGTTAGGAAACTCTATACCACTTACAATGAAATTATGATTAGAACTTTTTTCAAATGGAGTAAGGAACTTTTGCCTACCATCAGAAGTTACCATTAATGTTTCTCCGCCAATCCAATTTTTTGGAAAACTTCCATCTTCAACCTCCGAAAAATCCTCTTTGAAAAATATTCTTTTATCCACGATGGTTTTATTTTCTACAGGTTTTTTCTCAGGTTTTTCAGTTTCTTTTTTCTTAATAACTGTTGGTTTTGTTTCTTTCATGCGATTTAATAAGGTTTTTACTTTTTCATCTTTTAAAATTTCAGCAGCAGCTACAGCAAATACAGAGCCGGATTCAGTAGCAATTAAACGGGCATTTACTTTTAAACTTATCCCAAGGTCGGTAATTGTTCCTGAAACTATGGCATCCACACCAAGTAATTTTCCAATTGCTATTGCTGATTCATCATCAATTAAACCTGTCATGCCCAATTTTTGTTCTGAAATGACCTGATTTAATAACTGTCTTTCAATAACATCAAATTTACGAGTAAGAAATAACCTTGTTATTAATTCTTCCGATAAATACATGCCAAATTCTGTGATATTACCATTCAAATCAGAAAATTCAATAACAGCAATTTTTGATTTACTCTCATGTGATAGACTTTCAACTATTTGATTTGTAAGGTTTTCTAATTGAGAATCTAACGAGTTATCAGTATTGATTTTTTTCTTCTCATGAACAATTGATTCAATCTTAGATACAGAAGTTTCAGGAATAGTTTTCTGCTGTGTTGCACAACTGCATAACAAAAACGCATAAAAGATTAGTAAAAATATAAATTTTTTCATTTTTCCCCAAACATTTTAGTTAAAATTCATTTTATCACTTATTATATTGCAACATAACATATGCACGCTGCGCCAATAAAATGTACACATAACCAACCTATAGTTATACTAAAAAGATTCGCCATAACTCTAATATATTTTCTTTCTTTATCTTTATGGGTACAATGTTTATTCTAGTTATTTTCTCTCATGTAATAATTTTCATTTCGATAAA
>CAYLPA010000294.1:0-3656 GCA_964385385.1 uncultured Saprospiraceae bacterium
AAATTATGCGGATGTGGCGTAATTGGTAGCCGCGCTAGACTTAGGATCTAGTGCCGAGAGGCGTGGGGGTTCGAGTCCCTTCATCCGCACTTTTTTTTAATAAATATCTATGTATATTTAAATTCCATTTTTTATCTAACCAAAAAAATCAATTTTTCTTATGAACATAACTAAAGAAAGCACTGGCGAATTAACTGCTGGAATAAAGATTCAAATAAATGAAGATGATTACAATGAGCCTGTTAGCAAAACTCTGAAAGATTATCAAAGAAAAGCTAGCATCCCTGGTTTTAGACCTGGCAAGGTTCCTTTTAGTTTAATAAAAAAAATGTATGGAAAAGCTGTACAAGCTGAAGAGATTAATAAAGTTCTTAGCGATTCTCTTACAAAATATATTACAGATAATAAATTAGATATTTTCGGAAATCCTTTACCTGATAAAGAAAAACAAAAAGCTATTGATTTCGATACTCAAAAAGACTTTGATTTTTATTTTGATGTTGGAATTATACCTGATTTTGAATTAATTCTTTCTGATAAAATCAAAGTTGTTTATAATAAAATTATCGCTGATGATAAAACAATAGACCTTCAATTAAAACAAATTTGCCAACAGTTTGGTGAATTAACAAATCCTGAAACGTCCTCTGAAGAAGATAGTGTTTATGGTAAAATTGAAGAATTAGACCAGGATGGAAAAATCAAAGAAGGTGGTATTAATAATAATAGTTCAATATTAATTAATAAAATCAATTCGAAAAAAACCAGAGATAAATTTATTGGGATTAATAAAAATGATTTCGTAGATTTTAACCCTGTTAAAGCAATAGGAAATTTCCACGACATTGCCGGATTACTGAATATTGATGTTAAAATTGCTGAGAGTTTAGAATCTGATTTTAGATTTACAATTAATGAAATAAATCATGTTAAACCTGCTTCCGTTGATGAAAAGTTGTTTTCTAAAGTCTATATAGAAGATAATCTAAAAAATGAAAAAGAATTAAAAAATAGCATTAAAGCAGATATTGAAAAATCATATACTCAAGAATCTGATTTTAAATTTTTTCTCGATACAAAAAAGAAATTAATTGAATTAACTAATATTCCTTTACCAGATGATTTTCTTAAAAGGCAAATGCTCGAAATGAATGAAAAAGAAATTCCTGATGATGAGCTTATTGATCAATATGATAAATATGCCGAATCAATGAAATGGCAATTGATAGAAAACAAATTAGTTAAAGAAAATAAGATTGAGATTACTGAAGAAGAAATAAAAGAGCATTTTAAAAAACTTATTCTTTCTCAAATGAATATTCCTCAAGTTGATGAAAAGAACACTAAATTCATTGACGAAATTGCCGGCAATATGATGAAAAAAGAAGATGAAGTTCGTAATGTAGTTAATATGTTAGTTGTTTTAAAATTAGTTGAACTTTTCAAATCTTTACTAAAATTAAATAATAAAAATATTAGTATGGAAGATTTTATTAAATTAGCAAACAAATAAAATTAAAAAATTTTCAAACATGATAAACAATAACGAATTTAAAAAATATGCTGTAAAACATAGGGGAATAAGCAGCACAAGCCTTGAAAAATACACATCAATCACAAGTAATTATATTTCTCCTACAATCATTGAAGAACGTCAGTTAAACGTTGCTCAAATGGATGTTTTTTCACGATTAATGATGGATAGAATAATTTTTCTCGGAGTTCCTATTGACGATTATGTAGCTAATATTATTCAGGCGCAGTTGCTCTTTCTTGAATCAGTTGACCCTAAAAAAGACATACAAATATATTTGAATACACCTGGTGGAGCTGTTTATGCTGGCTTAGGCATTTATGACACAATCCAATATATAGCACCTGATGTTGCTACAATCTGTACAGGAATAGCAGCATCAATGGGAGCTATAATATTATGTTCAGGAACAGAAAAAAAACGAACTGCCCTGAAACACTCCAGAATTTTAATTCATCAACCCATGGGAGGCATTTCTGGACAAGCTTCCGATATTGAAATTACCGCTAAGGAAATACAAAAACTTAAAAAAGAATTATACGATATTATTGCAAATCATTCTAATAAAAGCTATAAACAAATCTGGAAAGATGCTGACAGAGATTATTGGATGACAGCAGCAGAAGCCAAAGAATATGGTATGATTGATGAAGTTCTTACAAAAACAAATAAAATCAAAAATAACATTTCAAAATAAAAACATTTTAATTTGTTATTTTCTTATAATAGTAACCTAAACAAGTATAATATCGTAATAAGTTTATGCCCAAAATAAATGAAAAATGTTCTTTTTGTGGTCGTGAAAAACGCGATACAAATATGTTAATTGCCGGCATTGACGGTTATATTTGTGATTTTTGTATAACTCAAGCACAGACTATTGTTGCAGAAGAATTAACATCAAAAAAAAGTGATGTACTTTCCGATATTAAACTACTAAAACCGATAGAAATAAAAAAATATCTTGACCAATATGTTATTGGGCAAGAAGAAGCAAAAATAATTCTCTCAGTTGCAGTTTACAATCATTATAAAAGAATAAAACAACCCCCTAAAAAAATTAAAGATGATGATATTGAAATAGAGAAATCAAATATTATCATGGTTGGAGAAACTGGAACAGGAAAAACATTGATGGCTCGAACTATTGCTAAAATGCTTAGAGTGCCTTTTTGCATTGCCGATGCTACAGTGTTAACAGAAGCAGGATATGTTGGTGAAGATGTTGAAAGTATTTTATCACGATTATTACAAGTTGCAGATTACAATGTCGCAGCAGCTGAAAAGGGTATTATTTTTATTGATGAAATTGATAAAATTGCAAGAAAAAGCGACAATCCTTCAATTACTCGTGATGTTTCAGGCGAAGGAGTTCAGCAAGCATTATTAAAACTTCTTGAAGGAGCTACAGTTAATGTTCCTCCTCAAGGTGGAAGAAAACATCCGGAACAAAAGATGATTCAAATAAACACACAAAATATTTTATTTATTTGCGGGGGAGCTTTTGATGGAATTGATAATAAGATTGGTGCAAGAATGCAAACAAATTTAATAGGTTATAGCTTTGATACAAATGAAGAATATGTTGAAAGAGATAATTTATTACAATATGTTGCACCTCAAGACTTGAAAAGTTATGGATTAATTCCTGAAATTGTAGGTCGTTTACCTGTTGTTACTTATCTTAATCCATTAGATAGAGAAACTTTATTAAGAATTTTAACAGAACCAAAAAATTCATTAACCAAACAATTTATAAAACTGTTTGAAATGGATGATATTAAACTTACTTTTTCAAAAGACGTTTTTGAATTTATTGTTGATAAAGCTATTGAATTCAAATTAGGAGCAAGAGGATTGCGTTCAATAATTGAAGCTATTCTTACTGATGCTATGTTTAAATTACCTTCCAATAAAAACGTAAAAAATCTTAAGATTAACCTATCCTATGCTGAAAGCAAATTAAATAAAACCAATATTTCCAAACTTAAGGTAGCATAATTTCTATTCTGTATTTTTAATTTATAATGCTAATCAAGAGTATAAGACACTTATACTAACGATAAATCTATTACCAATTTATTAATAATTTAATAAATATTTTTATTATAATTAAACCTTT
>CAYLPA010000295.1:0-3648 GCA_964385385.1 uncultured Saprospiraceae bacterium
AAGGATAAATTATAATAATAGATTCAATAAAAACAGCTGCTAACGTAACAAAAAATAAAAATTATTAAGAACCTTTAATGCTTCACCACCTTAAACGACCCCCAAAACTCTCCCGTTTAAACCTTCAATTATTAGTATATCATTTACCGGATTTGGATAAAAAGAAATTTTAATCTTTTCACAAAACAAATTATTTATTCAAGCACAATACCATTTATAATAAATTATTTTAACTTTGAAAAAAAAAGTTTTTTTGTTTACAAGTTGTGCGTAATTTTTAATTGAGCGACGTGCTAAAAATGTGTTACACATTCCAAATTAATTTTAAAACAAACTATTTATTTTATAAATCTTGGAATATTAATAATTTAATGTGAATTTTATATCAGTTTTGAGAAATATTTAAAATATAAACTTGTGGAACCTACTTCAATTTTAAGTAAATTTTCTTTGACAGAACTTTACGATAGCTTTATTGAATTTCTTTCATTTTATATAAAACCCAAAAGGTATTTTTCAAGATTCTTTTTAAAACCTCCAGAGAGACAGTTTCAACAAACCTTTCTCCTATTTATATTTTTTTCCATTCTTGCATTTCTTTTTATGGACGAAGTTTCATATAGGAAATTGCTTTCGGTTCTATTTCTTGACGTTATTACTTCGATAATTTTTGCTTCAATTGTTTATCTTTCTGTGAATATCACAAGTTTGTTTAAAATTAAAAATGTAAAGTTTCCAAAAGTGTTTTTGTTTGCACTTCATTCTAAATTTCTGATAGGTCCAATTTATTTTATATCGTATATAATATTTATTAAATCAGAGCTATATGAGTTCTATTTTATTTGCAATTTATTTTTTGTGATTCAATTATATTTTTCACTTTTCTTCTTTTCATTTTTTGTTTATAGGCGTGTAAGAAAAATTATCGTTTCAATTCTTGTAACTATCCTTTTATTTAATATTTTCACTGTTGGATTAACCAAAATAACATTTGATAATAGACTGCAAGAAATATTTTCAAAATTATATTCTGATGCAATTTATACTGAATTTGAATCTGTTATAATGAATCAAATTCCTTTTAAGAAATATCCAACACATAAGATTTTATATGTCTATGAAAAATATCCTACTGATAGAATTCTAATTACAAGTACTTTGAAAGATTCTATTTCTAATGGAAGTGTATTATCAACAAAAAATTATATATCTGAAGTTGAATTATTGTTAACTAAAATTGATTCTGTAAAACCAAATTTAAAATATGAAAGGTCTAAAAAAGGAATTTTACTTTGGGAATCATATCTAAAGGAAATATCAAACTACTATAAAGAAGAAACTGAAATAAACAAATCAACTATATTAAGTTACGTGAAGCATCTTGAAAAAGACGGAAACTTATTTTATCATGAGATAACATTTAAACAGAATGATAAGTTTGTTAGTAAGTATTATGAAGCAATTATATATGATTATGATTTAATTCATTTATCAAATAAATCTGAGTCTATTTTAATTTTACTTTATCCTATAATGATTCTTTCCTATTTTTTTACCTGAAATTAGAAAACAACGCATAACAGCAGTTCAAATTATATACGAGGTTTTGTGGTATGCTGACAATGTTTTATCTTAGTAAAGTTGTTCAACGGTGGACAATGAAATAATGCGTAAACCCGCAAGTAACTTAACGCAGTACCGTTAATACTTCACCACCTTAAACGACCCCAAAAACTCTCCCGATTGAACCTTAATAATATAAATTCCATTTGGAAAAGATTTCATGTCTAACTCATAATCCGGGCTGTAATGTGCTTTCTTTTCAGTCAACAACAATTTCCCGTTTGTATCAATAATAGTGATTAACACACTATCTTCAATTTCGTCTAAACCTTCAATTATTAGTATATCATTTACCGGATTTGGATAAAAAGAAATTTTAGTTTCAGAATGTTTAATATCATTTATGCCAATATTATTTTTAAATAAATCGCTTATGCTAAATGTTGTTGCCGGATTTTGGTATGCCGGATTGCTACTGTGATAAACAGAAATTTTAAACAAATCGAATTCGGGAGAATATTGCATAAATTGTATGTTTTGTGAAAGATGAGAATAGTCGCGCATCAATTCCCAGTTTTTTGTTGAACTTATGTTTGTCCCAGAATCAATTGCTGTAACAATAGAATTATATCTGGTACCAAAATTCATGGCATTATTTCTTGCAATCTGGTAATTTGCAGTGTAGATATTATCACTCGGAATGCTGTCGGCATAATCATTATATCTGAAAGTCAGATAAGGAGAAGTTGGAGCAACTTCGGCAATCATGGCAATCAGGCTGTCGTGAGTTCCTGTGGATTTAGCAATTGCACTAACCAAATATCCGTCAGCATAACCCTGAGTTTGCTTCATTAATACCGAACGAATATCCTGTACATTATTTTTTCCATCCTTATTGAAATCCTTTTTTTCGATGGCTTTTCTCAGCGAGAACCAAATTGGTTCAAAATGTTTTCCATGCGAAGAGTTTCCACTAAAATCATCCATCATATGTTGAAATACGCCAAGACTTTGGTTAAATCCTGATAATACAGAGAACATACCTGCAAAACCAATATTCAACCATGGCTGCTCATCAATCTCTGATGGCAAGTGAATGCAAATAACTTGGTTATTTATAAGGTT
Source organism: uncultured Saprospiraceae bacterium (assembly GCA_964385385.1). GTDB lineage: Bacteria > Bacteroidota > Bacteroidia > Bacteroidales > CAYLPA01 > CAYLPA01. The sequence goes on from CAYLPA010000295.1 coordinate 2,689, forward strand.
AGAATTTATCTGCCAATCAAGATGCCTTGAAATTACTGATTTTCCGGCAAGGTCAGTTCCGGCTGTGGCATTTCCCCAACTTATCAAACTTGAGCAACCTTGCTTTGTTTTCTTATTCATCAGCTTTGCAATATCTAAAAAGGAATTACAAATCAAAAGGTCAACATAATCAATACTCGATAAATTAGTTCCTGCAGAATCCATTCCCGAAATTATTGCCTTGGCTTCAAGAACAAAATCTGAATCGAATTTTAAATCTTGTCCGGTTACGGTAAGACTTCTGGCAAGATAATAATAAGCGCCAAACTGTGGTTTTAGATAATTAATAAATGCCTGAGTGATTTGTGTCCCGAGAAGTGACCCATAAGCAAAACCACGTTCATAGTGAGTTCCCCAAACTTTTACAATTTTAATATTGTTGGTGTCATTAATGATTGCACCATTGATTTGCTGAGATTTTACACCAATAAAACTTATTAATATAAATAATAATAGAATAATTCTTTTCATAGATAATTTAATATAATTCAATAATAACAGGCTTTTATAATACTTCTCAAAAGTAATAAAATTTAATTTATCAGTACTTAACAATGGTTAAAAGTATTGTTACTAATCAGTTTTGAAAAGATGCCACAGATTACTCACAATATTATTAATTTTAACGGAGTTCGCGATATCACTTTGTTAAATTCACAGATTAAAAAATTATAAATATAATTTCATCAGATTGTCTTACAGATAAAAAAAATATTTTTTTTATTTGTAATTCAGAGATAATAACATAATTATTTTACTTCGCTAATAGTTATTTATACAAATAAAAACCTTGATTTATCGTATTAAAATAATAGTATATTTAAGAATCTGTGAATCTGTGGCTTTTTTTATTTAGGACTGATTAGTTACAAAGTATTTTGGTGATTTCAAATTTCAGTAATTTTAAATTTTAGTTTTCTT